>JAGHTD010000084.1 GCA_018065475.1 Candidatus Colimorpha enterica | reverse complement strand
CGACGCCAAAGAACAGACCATCGAAAACGGCGAAAGAGTCGGCCGACTAATGATCCTCCCCGTAATCTGCCCCGAATATAAGGTAGTTGACGAGCTCGGCGAAACCGAGAGAGGCGCCGGCGGATTCGGCTCCACCGGAACGAAGTAAAAACGCAAAACGAAAACGGCAGTGACCCCACTGCCGTTTTTCATTATTTCCTCTTGATATTGATGTGGCTGAGACGCTCGTACTCGTCAAAGTCTATCGTCTGAAGCATATATTCAAGCTCGCTGTCGCCCATTGCCGTTGTGCGTCCGCTCTCGTACTGCTCATCGACGAGCTTCTTGATCTCCGCGACGATCGGTGAATGTTTGTCGATGACGTATTCACCGCTCAGACGGAAGTAGCTGTTCATCCAGAAGGCGATACCCGCAAGTCCGCTGTGAGAATCGACTGCGACTGCGGCGGGACGGCCGAGGATTTTCTCGGTGTCGAAGATGTTGTAGATCTCCTGGTCCTTGAGCAAGCCGTCGGCATGGATGCCGGCGCGGGTGACGTTGAAGTTTCTGCCGACGAAGGGCGTACGGGGAGGAATATCGTAGCCGATCTCCCTCTCGAAGTAGTCGGCGATCTCGGTGATGACGGAGAGATCCATACCGTCCGTCGTTCCGCGGAGGGATGCGTATTCTATCGCCATCGCTTCAAGCTGGCAGTTTCCGGTCCTCTTCCCTATGCCGAGAAGAGAGCAGTTGACACCCGAGCAGCCGTAAAGCCATGCGGTGGAGGCGTTGGTGACGACCTTGTAGAAATCGTTGTGGCCGTGCCATTCGATCAGAGACGACGGGAATCCGGCGTAGTGCTGGAGACCGTAAATGATACCGGGAACGCTTCTCGGAAGCGCCGCACCCTGATATGTGACGCCGAAGCCCATCGTATCACACGCCCTGATCTTGATCGGGATACCGCTCTCGTCCATAAGAAGCTTGAGCTGTTCGGCGAACGGAACGACGAAGCCGTAGTAATCGGCTCTCGTAATATCCTCAAAGTGACAACGGGGACGGATGCCGAGAGAGAGCATTTCCTTGACTACGCCGAGATACTTATCTACCGCCTTGGCTCTTGTAAGCCCCATTTTGTTGTAGATATGATAGTCGGAGCAGGAGACGAGGACGCCGCTCTCTTTCAGACCGAACTGCTTGACGAGCTCGAAGTCCTTGGAGCTTGCCCTTATCCAGCTCGTGACCTCCGGGAACTCGTAGCCGAGGTCAAGGCATCTTTCGACTGCCATCCTGTCCTTTTCGGAATAGAGGAAAAACTCGCTCTGTCTGACGAGGCCCTTCGGCCCGCCGAGACGGTGGAGGAACTTGTAGAGATCGACGATCTGATCGACCGTGAAGGGGGACGTGGACTGCTGACCGTCTCTGAACGTCGTGTCGGTGATCCGTATCTCGTCCGGCATATTTATCGGCACGAAGCGGTGGTTGAAGGAGACCTTCGGCACGTGCTCGTAATCGAAGAGGTATCTGTAAAGATTGGGCGTTTCCCTGTCCTGAAGCTGATATTTGTATGCGGACTGTTCGAGAAGATTGGTGGCGTTTGAATATTCGAGGACGGTCTGTGACTTTACTGTTTCGTTGTTTTCCATTTTTGCACCTTATTTTGCGTAATAATTCATTTTTAGTTAAAAACAATATTATTATACCACAATTTTGAATAATTGCAAGACCTAAATTGCAATTTTCAAAAGAAAAAGTATGCTTGCGCATACTTTTTTCTGATTATTTCGTTCCGAAAACGAACTTCGTGGTCGTCACGTAGGTTTCTCCCGCCTCGGTGAAAAGCTGAGGGAGATTGGGACGGTTGGGAAGATCGGGGGCATTCTGCGTTTCGAGGCAGAAGGCGTAGAGCGGCTTCTGAGGCACGTTGCCCTTGAAGTTGACGGGGCCTGCCATCTCGACTGCCGTGTAGAGCTGTACGCCCTTGAGGTCGGTGTACATTTCAAGCGTTCTTCCGCTCTTCTCGTCGTAGGCGGTACCGCAGAGGCGGAAGCCCTCGCCGTTAAGATGGAAGTTGTTGTCAAAGCCGATACCTATCTTCTTCGGTTTTCTGAAATCGAATACGGTGCCGTCAACGGTCTGCGGCTCCTTGTAGGGGACGAGACGCTCGTCGAGCTTGTCGTAGTAGTCGGCGTTGAGCATAAGCTCCTGTTCCATCGCCGAGCATCCATCGTAGCCGTTAAGGTTGAAATAAACGTGGTTGGTGAGGTTGATGTATGTCTTCTTGTCGGTGTCCGCCTCGTAGTGAATGGTAAGGGCGTTGTCGTCGTCAAAGGTGTAGGTCACTCTGACGTAGAGATTTCCGGGATAACCCTCCTCCATATCGGGGGAGAAATATCTGAGAAGAAGACTGTCGCTTCCCTCTCCCTCGGTCGGATCGACGTACCACATCTTGCGGTTGAAGCCGACGTTACCGCCGTGCATGTGGACGCCGGGGAGCACGTTGTCGGCGATCCTTATCTCTTTTCCGTCAAGCATGAAGTTGCCGGCGATACGGTTTCCGACACGGCCGACGATCGCGCCCGTATATGAATCGGAATCCGCAACGTAGTCCTCGACCTTGTCGAAACCGCAGGCGATGTCGCCCATTTTGCCGTTTCTGTCGGGAACGACAATCTTATTGATGATACCGCCGTAGCTGAGTATCGTCACGCTGCATCCGTTTTTGTTGGTCATCGTGTAGGAATATACGTCGTCGTAGCCGTATTTTCCGAAAAGTTTTTTCTCAATGCTCATCTGTATTTCTCCGATCTGTTATTTTCAATTTTTTCTTCTTCATCTGTTTTTTGGGGGTTACGGTGATTTCTTCTGAGTCCTCTGATATACAGCAGGATGTAATAACATCCGAGGATGATCGCGCATATCTTGATATTCAGCGCAAAGTAAAGCATGGGTATGAGGATCAGCACCACCGCGGGGAGGACGAAATATACCCAGCTCGGCTCGTCGGGCATAAACAGCTCCTCGGGGATGAACCAGAACATACCTTCGAGATAAATGACGAGATACGACCAGAGCACCATCCTCAGCTCGTAGGAGTAGCCGACCATATTCAGCGCCTCTGTGCTGTGACCTTCCTTGGCGATAGTGATATACCAGTCCTTGATGAAATACGAAAGAAGGAAGCCGCATACCGCAAATATGACGCCGGCGATCCTGCTCATCCACAGGCGCTTTTTCTTAATGTATTCGAGCGTATCGACGCAGGGGTCGTATTCCGGCTTGGGATAATGCCTCCATTTGCTGTAAAGCTCCGGCACCGCAAATCCGACGAAGGAGACGAGAGCCGAAAATAGGATCACCGCGATAAAGCATATCACCCTGTATTTATCCGGGAAATAGCCGTAGGTGAATGCAAGCGAGAAAGGCAGTTCAAAGGTAAAGAGCATCAGGCATACTATTATATTGTCAAACTTATCTTTTTTCAAAAAATCACCTCTGACAGCCCCGGGCTTTCATAAACAATATTGTACCACACAGCATACCGATTAGTCAAGATAAAAAATGCAAAACGCCATTTTTTGTCTTGACTTTTTGCTTTCGATGTAATATAATAGACTCAATAAAAACGTGAAAGGATCCACATTCCATGAAACTCAATTACAACGAATACAAAGACAAAGTCTATGCCTGCTGGGTAGGCAAAAACATCGGCGGAACGATGGGCACTCCCTACGAGGGACAGAGAAGCTTTCAGAACATCAGCGGCTTCGTCACAAAGCCCAACGAGGTGCTTCCCAACGATGACCTCGACCTTCAGCTCGTATGGCTCCACGCCGTCGAGCAGATCGGCCCCTACGGTCTCGACTGCAAGAAGCTCGGCGAGTTCTGGCTCAACTTCGTCACTCCCTACTGGAACGAGTACGGTATAGGCAAGAACAATATGCGCCGCGGTCTGTACGCTCCCCTTTCGGGTGACTTCCGCAACAGCTGGAGAGATTCAAACGGCGCGTGGATAAGAACGGAGGTCTGGGCCTCCATGGCTCCCGGCTGCCCCGAGGTTGCCGCAAAATACGCCATTGAGGACGCAAAGGTCGATCACGGTGCGGGCGAAGGCACCTATGCCGCAGCGTTCGTCGCCGCCATGCAGTCCGCCGCTTTCGTCGAAAAGGACATCATGACCCTCGTCGAGATCGGTCTCTGCTATATTCCCGAGAACTGCCGTCTCGCGCAGAGCATCCGCCTCGTCATCGACTGCTACAACAAAAAGATCCCCGCTCCCGAAGCACGCAATATGGTCCTTGAGC
>JAGHTD010000113.1 GCA_018065475.1 Candidatus Colimorpha enterica | reverse complement strand
CCAGAAGAGAGACGACAACTTCGTCGATGAGATCGCTTCCCTTATGAAGGGCTGATCAAAAGCAAAAATCGGGACAATGGCAGAAATGTCATTGTCCTTTTTGACAGAGGTACCGTTATGAAAGTTTATGACAGCATTCTGGAGCTAATAGGTTCGACGCCGCTTATCCGTCTTCACGGGTTTGAAAAGGCGTTCGGCACAGATTGCAAACTGTACGCAAAGCTCGAATATTTCAACCCCGCGGGCTCGGCGAAGGATCGCCCTGCCCTGCAGATGATCCTCGACGCCCTCGAGGAAGGGAAACTGAAGGAAGGCGGAGTTATCATCGAGCCGACCTCCGGCAATACCGGAATAGGTCTCTGCCTCGTCGCCGCAAAGCTCGGATTCAGAGCGATCATCGTCATGCCCGACACGATGTCGAAGGAGCGCATCGCATTTATGAAGGCGTACAGAGCGGAGGTCGTACTCACCGACGGAAAGCTCGGTATGAAGGGTGCGATCGCAAAGGCGGAGGAGCTGAGAGACACCCTCGGCGGATTTATCCCCGATCAGTTCGGCAACCCTTCAAACGCAAAGGCGCATTATCTCACGACAGGCCCGGAGATCTATGACGCTCTTGAAGGTCAGGTTGACTGCTTCATCGCCGGTATCGGCACCGGCGGAACGGTCACGGGCGTCGGAAAATATCTGAAAGAAAAGGCCCCCGACACTCTCGTCGTCGGAGTCGAGCCCCTTTCCTCCCCTCTCATCACGAAGGGATATACCGGGAGCCACAGGATCCAGGGCATAGGCGCAAACTTCGTTCCTACCGTCTATGACGGCTCGGTCGTCGATGAAGTGATGGCAATCAGCGACGAGGAATCGTACAGATACGCAAAGGCGTGCGGCGGAACCGAGGGCTTCCTCTGCGGTATTTCATCGGGTGCTGTCCTTGCGGCGGCAAAAGAGATCTGCTCACGCGAGGAGATGAAGGGCAAAAACGTCGTTCTTCTCTTCCCCGACGGCGGAGACAGATACCTCTCGTCCGATCTGTATTGAAGGCAAAAAAGGCAACGCCAAGACAAAAATACACACCGCTGAAAATGCTTTCAGCGGTGTGTTTCTTTTTGCGCGGAATAAGCGAAATCGGAGATCGGGTCATCCTCCGCTTGCCCGATAAGCAGTCAGCTGAACCGTGTCATCGGTCAGCTCGACAAGAACTTTCCCGAAAACGTGAGCGTGGTCTCCGCATCCGAACATTTTCGTTGTGGAAGAAGTCGTGTATGCAATATGTTCGGAGCAGGCATATATCTTCCCGTCTTTGATTTGCCAATACACCGATATGTTTTCGCTTGATAAGTCTGTCTTTTTCAGGTGGTACATATCAACGAACTCCGAGATCTCTTTTGCCAGATACGTGCGTATCTGCTGCAT
>JAGHTD010000181.1 GCA_018065475.1 Candidatus Colimorpha enterica | reverse complement strand
GTACAGGGCTTTGACAAGCTTCAGGAATACATCAACAAGGAATATCTCTCTACGCTCGACGAGTCCCTCGGCGGCACTTCCAAGACCATCAAGAAGTACATCACTTCCGACCTGCTTGCCACCACCACCGTCGGCGGCAACGTATTCGGAATCCCTTCCAACTACATCTACGGCGAATACACTTACCTTCTCGTCAAGAAGGAGATCGCCGACAGATACGGTTATTCCGCAGCTGACGTCGATACTCTCAACGAGCTCCAGTATTTCCTTATGGACGCCAAGAGAGATTATCCCGATCACATCACTCTCTACAACGATCCCGTATGCGTCACCGAGTACTTGACGTCCAAGCCCTCGCTTCTCGGCTATCCTCTCGCAAACTCCACGACGCTCAGATCCAACGGTGCGCCCAAGGTCATCCTCAACTACGCAACCTACACCGCTTACATCAACGCGGCAGTCAACTGGCCCAAGCTCGGCTACATCACGAAGGGTGACTACCACAATATCCCCGACGACACCAAGTTTGCG
Organism: Candidatus Colimorpha enterica; assembly: GCA_018065475.1. Taxonomy (GTDB): domain Bacteria; phylum Bacillota; class Clostridia; order Oscillospirales; family CAG-272; genus Colimorpha_A; species Colimorpha_A enterica. Next base: position 2,617 of record JAGHTD010000181.1, on the reverse strand, counting down.
GCAGCGTTCATCAAGGGCGACATTACCGCGGCCAAGAAGTACGAAGAAGACTACTACGTAATCAACTTTCTCAACCCCGTTTCTCTTTCCAACGACCGTCCCGGCACCGTATTCTGCATCGGCAAGAATACCCTCGACGCAACGAGATGCGGAGAGATCATCACCGCTCTTCAGACGAAGGCAGAGTTCATCAACACCTTTGCATACGGTGTAAAGGGCGTTCACTACTCCGTTGACGATGACACCGGCCTCGTAACAAGACTCAACAAAGATTATTCGATGGACTACAAGAACATCGGTAACCTCTTCCTCCTCACTCCCTGCGACGATATGAGCGAAGAAATGCTCAAGCTCGCAAAGAACAACTGGGCGGAAGCCAAGCAGCACAGTCTTGACACCATCGACTCTCCCTTCACCGGATTCTCGCTGAAGAAGATCACGAAGGACAACTACAAGGAAACCTCCGCGGTTTACAAAGAGGCGTACGACAAGGCAGTCAGTGCCGCAAAGACCGCCGCATTTGAAGCAGGCGAGACCTTTGACGAAAGCACCTTCACGTTCAATTTCACTTATCCTTACGAATACACGGACAAGATCCTCGAAGAAGTCGAAAAGCTCAGCGACAAATACCTTGATAAGCTCAACAACTTCAAGGAAGGCGCAATTCTCGACGAATACGGCGATCCCGTTGACTTCAAGGACTACGTCAAGATGATCCGTAAAGAGTTTGAGGCAGAGGATTGGTACAAGATCTACGCCGACGCCGACAACCCCGATTCGCCTTTGCAGCAGTACAACGCTTGGTATCAGGCAAACCGCTCGCTCGGCTGATCAGAATGAATGATAATACGGCAGAGTAAATCTCTGCCGTATTTTATATGGTACAAGCATGAAAAAAATCTATGAAAACGAAAAACACGGTGAAGAAAGAGCGTATTACGGCGCAAAAGACACACTGTTCATAGCCCCCGTCTTCGACGGCGAGGAGGACGGGGAATCCGCCCTCAAGGAATGCAGTGAGATAGAGGTGAGAAACGGCGTATTCAACCTCCGCTACCCTCTTTGGCACTGCGAGGAAGTCCTGCTCGACACCTGCGTGCTCAGCGAGACCTGCCGTGCGCCTATCTGGTACACGACCGACCTCAACGCCCACAATCTCACGGTGAAGGGCGTAAAATGCCTCCGCGAATGTTCCGACGTCGTGATCAGAAACTCGGACATTGACTCGGAGGAGTTCGGCTGGAAATGCTCCGACGTTCTGCTCGCCGACGTCAAGCTCAATTCGGTATATGCGTTTTTTGCAAGCAGCGACGTCAGGATCAACAATCTCACCTTCACGGGTAAGTACTCTTTCCAGTACGTTGAGAACGCGGAAATAAGCAACTCCGTGCTCAATACGAAGGATGCGTTCTGGCACAGCAAAAACGTAACGGTAAAAGACTCGGTGATCGAGGGAGAATACCTCGGCTGGTACTCCGAAGGGCTGACGCTCATCAACTGCACGATCAAGGGGACCCAGCCCCTCTGCTACTGCCGTAAGCTGAACCTCGTCAACTGCAAGATGATCGACACCGACCTCAGCTTCGAGTATTCCGACGTCAACGCCGACATCGACGGAAGCGTCCTTTCGGTGAAGAATCCCCTCTCGGGAACGATAAAGGCGTCCTCCTACGGTCAGGTGATCCTCGAGGGCTCTGTAAAAAAGCTCTCCGCAAAGATACTGACGAAATAATCGGTAATAATGCAAAAAGGCACCACACGGTGCCTTTTTGCATTATTAATAATTATTCTTGACCAAAAACGATTTTCTTGAAAAATGAGCAGATTGCATCAAATGGCTTCAACACCATATCAGTATATTTATTGACAAGCAGCATAAATGGTTTTTCAAATACTTTTTGTCTGATCAAATCAATAGCGGTACACACAGCATAAACGAGAGCCACGATAATTATCGAATAGGGGATAATCAACAGCGTGCTTTGATATTGCGAGTTTTTGAACAAATCACGCCAAAGAAAACTTCTGACAAGATTGTTGTCATGTATCAAATACACACCGAAAGTGGCTGAGGCGATCACGTTGATCCATTTGTGATTATTCATTTTTACAGTCTTAAACAGCATAAAAAGCGACAGGGATATCAGCAAAACGGTCAACTTTTCCTGACCGTAAAAATAAGCAGAGTAGTTCGCAAACACTTCCCATTTTGTTCCGAGAAATGTAAATACGACACACGAAGCATACGTCAGAAATGAAAAGGTGAACCAGAACCAAAAATAATGTTTCGTCGTAAACAACGAATTCAACCCGAACAACCGGATATAGCCGGCGATGGCGTATAGCACAATAAACCACAGCAGGTTGCTACTTTGATAAGACAATGTCGTAAACGTCGGTATTACAGACCACATAATGACAAGCATTACCAACAACGCTTGATATGTTTTTTTATTCACATTCCGCAATAAAACGTTCAAAAACGGATGGATAATGTATAAAACGAAATAGGTACTTGCAAACCACCATTTCTTAAAGGCAATGGGCAGAAACGACTTAATAAACGTTTTTGGATCAAAACTGCATATACCGAAAGCCCAAAAAATCACATATATTC
>JAGHTD010000011.1 GCA_018065475.1 Candidatus Colimorpha enterica | reverse complement strand
AACCGCCGTCTCTCCCACTCCCTCCGGGAAGATGACAGCGAGTGCTTGCTTCAAAGCAAATCCCCCGTGTTGCGTTTTGTCCCTTTACAAAAGGGCTTTTTTCGTATATAATATCAACGGTACCAAAAAGGAGGAGGACAGGCATTTGGATTACGGCAGACGAATCGCGGAGCTGAGGACACAGAAGGGCATGACTCAGGAAGACCTCGCCGCCCGCCTATACGTTTCAAGAGACCTTGTATCAAAATGGGAGACGGGCGCAAGACGTCCCGACTACGCCGCGTTTGAAAGGATAAGCGCGGTCCTCGGCGTCACGACCGACTCGATCATCGGAAAAGAGGAGCTCCTTTTCGATGAGCTTAACGAAATAATGCCCGACGGCTTCGATCCCGACGGGGAGAAGCTGACGGAGTATCTCGGAGATTTCCTTGCCGGGGTGAGAAAAGAGGACGCCGCGCTGTTCATGCTGAGGTATTATCGGCTGAAAGGCACGTCGGAGATCTCGTCGGAACTCGGCATAAAGGAAAACGGCGTGAGGGCACGCCTGTCGAGAATCAGAAAAATGTTGAGAAAATATCTGGAGGAACTTAATGAAAAACACAAAACTGTTTGATTCGATCTCCGGTCTGGATGAGAAAGAAATCATCCGCGCCGACGTATCATACGAGAAAAAACGCCCGAGCTTCGGGAAGATCATAGCGGTCGCGGCGGCAGCCGTATTGCTTTCCGTCGCTGTCCTTGTCGCCCTGCCGGCTTTGAAAAAAGACGCACCTTCTGATTCGGGCATTGGGGATTACGGTATAGATGAGGATGACACAAATTCTGTTAAAAGCAATGACGAGCAAACGGAGAACGGTGACGATCAGACGACGAATAACGGCGACGATCAGACGCTGAATTACGGCGACAAATACGAAATAACGCTCAAAAGCATAAAGCTGGAGTCTGCTTCTCCGTATTTTGACCTCGACGCTTTCGACACCCGCTTTCTCAATTATATCGACAGGACCGTCGAGGGGAGCTATATGGTGTCTCCGCTTTCCTTCCGCTACGCGCTCGGCATGCTGCTTGCGGGAGCCGACGGGGAAACGAGAACGGAACTGCTGAATGCCCTCTGCGCAAGCGACGAGAAGGACTTTGAGACCTACAGCGGCACCTTCAACGGCTTCACCGAAGCATTTGCCGAAGGGCTGAAAAAGGACGTCGAGCAATTTGAAAAGCTCAAAGGAAAGGGCTATCTTCCGGAGGATACCGTTGCCCCCTTCCGTGCGCTGAGGATCGCAAACTCGATCTGGAACAACAGTCAGCGCATCTCCGATTTCAAGCCCGAGTACAAAGAGCACGTCGGCGGCTTCTACTCCGCGGAGCAGATACCCTTTACGCCCGACAAGGCGGCAAAGATGATAAACAGTTGGGCAAACGAGAAAACGGAGGGCATGATCCCCGAGCTCGTGAACGAAAATTACGATTTTTCGCGCGTCGCCGCGGTGCTGATGAACGCGCTGTATTTCAAGGACAACTGGGCAAATCCTATGGTCAATGCAGGAAAATCGGACTTCACCCGTGCCGACGGAAGCAAGACCGAAAAGGAATATCTTGCGGTTGAAGAGCACCTTCTTTATTATGAGGACGGGGACACCCAGCTCGTCGTCCTGCCCATGGAAGGAAGAGTCTATATGGCGTTCGTGATCGGCACGACCGACAGTCTCGGAGAAAAGCTGAAAACCGCACGGAACTGCAGCGTCAGCGTGAAGATCCCGAAGATAGAGCTCGAGACCTCACTGAGCAACGGCGAGCTGATTGACTTTCTCAAAGAATACGGTGTCGGCAAGGCATTTGACCCCGAAAACGCCGACTTCTCACGTATGGCGGATGTCGATTACCTCTACGTCAGCGACATAATCCAGAAGACAAATATCAAGCTCGACAAGGACGGCGTCGAAGCCGCCGCCGTTTCGGCGATAATTATGCAATCCGAGAGTTATGAAATTGCAGATGAGATAAAATACTTCACCGCCGACGAGCCGTTCTCCTTCTTCATCTATTCGGACGTGAACGACATCCCCGAGATCATGTTCGCGGGAAAGATAGTTGACTGAACCCATCGCTTCATATTTACCGCCGCGGAACGGCTTTTGCTCCGCGGCGGATTTTATTAAAAATTATCGTTTCTTGACACCGAAACGGGCGAAAAATCTTGATTATCGGAAGAAAATGTGATATACTTATCTGTGTGTCGGGTCGGGACTGTCAGCCGGACCCGAAATCCGAAAGTATGACACCCCGAAAGCGTAAAGAAATATGCAGGAAATCATTGTTTGTCTAATATCATTTCTTATCGCGGCGTTTGCCTTCGGCTTCGGAGCCGCGAAGCTGTTCAAAAAGAAAAAACCGCTGTATCTTCAGCTTCTCGTCTGTGCGGCGGGCTGTTTTGCTTTGCAGCAGCTCTCAAACGCCGTCAACCTGTGGTGCGAAATAAAGGAGCCGGTCAGCGTCGGAATGTTCGGCATTTTCGGCTGCAACTTCTTCCTGCTGTCGGCGAACTTCGGCACGCTTGACAGGATAGTTGACGACGGCGAGAACACCGGGAAAGCAAGGAAAGCGGCGTTCGCCGCCCCTGCGGTAATGGCATTGCTTGCCGCCGCCGTGTTCTTCTCGTGGATTGAAAAGGATACATTCTGCGCCGTGATGTGGCTTATTATGCTGCTTCCCGCCCTCCCTGCTTCGTATTATAATCTCAAGCACATCCTGCTTCCGACCGACCCGTTCGGGTTCCTCTCGGCGACGAGATCCTGCAACGTCGCGGCGCTCGTCCTCTACTTCGTCATGGCGGTCTATGCGTTCTTCTCGGCTTCTGCGGGAGTGATCCTCTGCGGGTGCTCGTCGGTGCTTATGTCGCTCGCTGTGTTCTGTCTTGCGCTCTGCGCAGTAAAGGGGGCTGAAAAATGGGGAATCTGAATCTTATCCTGTTCATCAGCTTCGCCGCGCCTCTCCTGATGACGCTCTTCGTATGCAAGGGTAAGGCAAGGACGCTGCTTGCGTTCCTGTTCATGGGTACGGTTGTCTGCCTCTTCTGCGGTGAGTTCAGCACCATCGTTATGCGTGCGCTCCCCTTCGGCAGAAAGTATTTTACGTCAAACTTTACTCCGTTCTTTGAGGAGCTTTTCAAGGCGCTCCCGATACTCGTTTACGCCTTTCTGTTCAAGCCGAAGAAGCGAACCCTCCTCGAATGTTCTCTCCTCGTCGGCGTCGGCTTTGCGGTGCTTGAAAACGCCTTCATCCTCGGCGGTGCCGCGTCCTCTGTCTCGGTGACTACGGCGCTGATAAGGGGCTTCGGAGCCGGAATGATGCACGGCGTCTGCACGCTCGCTGTCGGTTACGGTATGACCTTCGTGC
>JAGHTD010000110.1 GCA_018065475.1 Candidatus Colimorpha enterica | reverse complement strand
TTTCGCCGTTTTCGTTGTAGATATACCGGATAACTCCGTTAATGTCTTTGCCGTACCAGTAGTCGTGTCCGTCGTAGTTAAAACCTACAAGCTCTTCGTTGGTGTCGTAGTTGAAAATTACGTTATATCTCTTTTCTTCCTTCCATGGCGCGGGAAAGCGTAAGCTCGTCCGCGTAGTCGAGGTCGCCGCCTACGGGAATACCGTAGCCGATCCTCGTCACCTTTACGCCGAGGGGACGGAACAGCTTTGCAATATACGAAGCGGTCGATTCGCCTTCGACCGTCGGGTTTGTGGCGATGATAAGCTCCTTGATCTTCCCGTTTCCGACCCTTTCGACAAGCGAGGTTATGTTTATATCTTCGGGACCTCTGCCGTCGAGCGGAGAAATGGTGCCTCCGAGAACGTGATACCTGCCTTTGAAACTGTCGATACGCTCCATGGCGAGAAGCGATCTTACGTCCTCAACGACGCATACGACGTCCGAATCCCTGCTCTCGTCAGCGCAGATATCGCAGGTCTCACCCTCGCAGAGGTTGCCGCAGATACGGCAATTCCGGAGCTTCGACCTTGCGTCGATAAGCTCTGATGCAAGCTCGTTGACCTCGTCCTGCGTCATATCCACAAGGCCGAACGCCATTCTCATCGCGCTCTTTTTGCCTACTCCGGGAAGACGGCGGAACTGCTCCGCTATGATCTCGAGCGGCTCGGGATATTCTCTGATATTCACGTCAGAAGAGACCGGGGACGGATACGTTGCCGGTTATTTTCTGCATTTCGTCGGCGTTCGTGGTCTCGACGAGTCTGATCGCCTCGTTTACGCCCGCGGTGAGGATGTCGGAAAGCATCTCGACGTCATCGGGATCGACGATCTCCGGCTTTATGTCGATCTTCTGAATCTCCTTCTTGCCGTTTATGACTATCGAAACGGCGCCGCCTCCGGCGTTCACCGTATATTCTCTTGCGTCGAGGTCTGCCTGGAGTGTCTCCATCTGCTCCTGCATTTTCTGCATCTGACGTGCCAGTCCCTGCATATTCGAGGGGCCGCCGCCCATTCCCTGAGGTAATCTTGCTTTCATATCGTTTTCCTTTCGATTTGTCTTATATCAGTTCGTCGATCGCGGTCTTTTCCGTTTTCGGCGGTTTTATTTTTTCAAATGTGATGTTTGTCGGATTGACGTTCTGCGG
>JAGHTD010000074.1 GCA_018065475.1 Candidatus Colimorpha enterica | reverse complement strand
GTCCGCGACGACGGCGATGAGATCGAGGTCGGCGAGATCAAGGGAGATATCGAGTTCCGCAATCTCACGTTCAGATACCCCGGAGCGGAGTACGATCCGCTGAAGAACGTCAGCTTCAGGATAAACGCAGGCGAGAACGTCGGCAGTTTCGGACGCACCGGCTCGGGAAAGACCACTCTTTCGGATCTTATCCTCCGCACCTACAACGTCGGTGACGGACAGATCTTCATCGACGCCACAGACATAAACAAGATCCCGCTCAAAACCATGAGAGGTGCCTGCGCATACGTGCCTCAGGACAACTTCCTTTTCAGCGAAACGATCGGAAGCAACATCGCCTTCGCCCTTGAAAAATACGATCAGGAAAAGGTCGAGGAGGCCGCAAAGCTCGCCGCCGTCGATGACAACATCGAGGAGTTCACCGAAAAGTATATGACCGTCCTCGGCGAAAGAGGCGTAACGGTCTCGGGCGGACAGAAGCAGAGGATCTCGATCGCCCGCGCTCTTATCAAGAACGCACCGATCCTTATCCTTGACGATTCTGTCTCGGCTGTCGATACCGGAACGGAGCAGAAGCTCATAGGAAACATCGGTTCCCTCCGCAAAGGGATAACGACGCTTCTTATCGCACACAGAATATCTACCATTGAAAATATGGACAAGATCATTTTCCTCGACGACGGCTGTCTCGTCGCCTGCGGCTCTCACGCAGAGCTTATGGAGACCTGCCCGAAATACCGTCACGCAGTTGAGCTTCAGCAGCTTGAAGAAGCGGAAAGGAGCTACAATGCATAACTATTTTCCGATAATATTCGTCATTGCGATAAACATCGTTCTTTCGGCTTCTTTTATCATCGCTTATTCGCTGATGAAGAACAAGAAGGAAGCCATCGGCTTTGACCGCACGGTATCCGATACCGTTATCATCAAGAGACTCCTCCGTTACGCTAAACCCTATGGGTGGTATTTCGCTCTTATCCTGCTGATAATGATGTTCTCGATCGCGTACGACATCATCTCTCCGATCCTTCTCGGAAACATCGAGGAGCTTGTCAAGACGGAGTTTGAGCTTTCGGAGCTGTTCTCAAGGGTATTTCTCTACGCTTCGATCCTCATCGTCTCTCTCACCTGCTCGTATATCCAGACGATCATCCTCCAGAAGATCGGTCAGAAGATCATAAGCTCGATCCGTCTCGACCTTTTCGACCACATCCAGAATCTTTCGCACGATCAGCTCAACCATATCCCCGTCGGAACGCTCGTCACCCGTCTGACAAACGATACGGGCGCGATCTCGGTGATGTTCACCAACATCCTCGTCAACCTCGTCAAAAATATGTTCGTCATCGTCGGCGTACTTGTGGCAATGCTGATACTCAACTACGGTCTGACCGTAATGGTGCTCTGCTTCGTGCCCTTCATCGTCCTCTATACGATCATATTCCGCAAGTTCTCCCGCAAGGCGCACCGCCTCGTCAAGGACGGAACGACCGACATCAACATCTTCCTTTCCGAAAACCTTTCCGGCATCAAAGTCACGCAGGTCTTCAATCAGGAAGACAAGAAGTTCAGAGAGTTCAGCGAGAAGAATGAAAAGCTCAAGCGCGCAAAGGGCCAGCAGATCCTCGTCTTCGGTATTTTCCGTCCCGTCGTCTATCTGCTCTACATTTCCTCCGTGCTCTGTCTCTTCTACGTGAGCGGCATGGCTTACATCAGCGGCAACGGCTTTCTCGGCTGTGCCGTCGGCTCCGGCACCCTCGTCACCTTCTATATGTATCTCAACAAGTTTTTCAACCCGATACAGAACCTCGCCGAGCAGTTCCACCGCCTCCAGTCCTCCTTCGCCTCCGCCGAAAAGATATTCCTTATTATGGATATAAAGCCGGAGATCGTCGATGCGGAGGACGCGATCGAGCTTGACTCCATAAAGGGCGAGATCGAGTTCAGACACGTATGGTTCTACTACAAGCCCGACAGATGGATCTTAAAAGACGTTTCATTCCACGTTGCTCCCGGTGAGGCGATCGCCCTCGTCGGTGCGACCGGATCGGGCAAATCGACTATCCTTTCGCTTATCTGCCACAACTACGAGGGTCAGAAGGGCGAAATACTCATCGACGGGATCGACATAAAGAAGATAAAGATCTCCTCCCTCCGCCGCTGTCTCGGTCAGATGCTCCAGGACGTATTCATTTTCTCGGGTACGATCCGTTCCAACATCGTCCTCGACCGTGACGACATCACCGACGAGAGGATAAACGAGGTCTGCCGCTTCGTCAACGCCGATTCGTTCATAAACAAGCTCGAAAAGGGGCTTGACGAGGAGGTCAGGGAGTTCGGCAAGAACTTCTCCGCCGGTCAGCGTCAGCTTCTCAGCTTCGCGCGTACGATAGCGCACACACCTTCGGTCATGATCCTCGACGAGGCGACCGCCAACATCGACACCGAGACCGAAATGCTCATTCAGGAATCCCTCGAACGTATCAAGACGATAGGTACGACGATCACCGTCGCCCACCGTCTGTCCACGATAAGGAACTCCGACAGGATTTACCTCATTTCTCACGGTGAGATACTGGAGCAGGGCTCTCACAAGGAGCTTCTTGAGCTCGGCGGCGAATACAGCCGTCTCTACTCTCTCCAGTCAGATCTCAGCGAAAAGCGAAAGGCAGATAACAATGGACCGACAGTCAGAAAAAAGCACGGCAAGATATTATGAGAAGGAAGTGAAGTCGGCTCTGCCGATCTGGGCGGCCGCCGCCGTCTGGGTGATCGCCGGGCTGTTCTTCCCTATCTACAACGTCTTTCACATAATCCTCGTCCTCGCCGTCTCGGTGCTCGTCGGGTTTGCCGTATCAAAGATACTCCCGAAGGAGTACAAGAAGATCGAAATACCCTACGTCACCGGCATTGACGACGCAGACCGTGCGATCGAACTGCTTAACGACACCGTCGAGCATATCGAAAACTGCAAGAAGCTCGTCACCGACGGTGAAACTTCGGCAAAGTTCGACGTCATAGCGGACTACGCGCTGAAAATAAGGGAACAGCTCCTTTCTCACCCCGAGGACGTGAAGCATCTGCGGCGTTTCTCGAATTACTATCTCCCCACGACGGTCAAGCTCACCGACAAATACGCGGAGCTTGCAAAAAAGGAATCGTCGAATATCGGTGAGATAAGAAAGTCGATAGAAAACGAGCTTGACACTATCGGGAACACCTTCCGCGCACAGTACGACGCGATGTTCTCCGACGACGAGCTCGACATCTCGACCGATATCAAGGTCCTTGAAGCAATGATCGAAAAAGATAATCTTAAATAAGAGGAAAACAAAATGGAAAACGAAATAATCACACTCACACTTGATCCGTTCGGCGAAAAAGAGCAGGCGAAGATGAACGAGATCGTCAACGCCGACGTCGATACCGACAAAAAAGTGGCAGAGCTTGCCGCTATGACTGAGGCAAACCTCACCGAAGAGGAAAAGGCGACCGTCAAGGCGTTTGCAGAATCCATCGACATCACCGACACGACGGCTATCCTTCAGTACGGTGCGGGCACTCAGCAGAAGATCGCGGAGTTCTCCGACAACGCCCTCGACACTGTCAAGACGCAGGATCTCGGCGAGACCGGCGAGCTCATCACATCGCTCATCGGTGAGCTTCAGGGCTTCAACAACGAGATCGACCACAACAACAGGGGCCTTCTCAAAATATTCAGAAAAGCCAAGACCAAGGCGGTCGTCCTCAAAGCGAAGTATGACAAATGCGCCGTCAGCGTAAACAATATCGTAAACGTCCTCGACGGTCACCAGGTCACGCTTCTCAAGGACGTTGCCGTCCTCGATACCCTTTACGAGAAGAACCTCTCTAACTTCAAGGAGCTTTCGATGTATATCGTCGCCGGCAAGCAGAAGCTCGAAGCCGAAAGAAACACGACGCTCGTCGAGCTGAAAAAGAGAGCCGAGGAATCGGGCCTTCCCGAGGACGCGCAGAGGGCAAACGACTTTGCCTCGATGTGCGACAGATTCGAGAAGAAGATCTACGACCTTGAGCTCACCCGTATGGTATCCATTCAGACGGCTCCTCAGATCCGCCTCGTTCAGAACAACGACACGCAGATGAGCGAAAAGATCCAGTCCACCGTCGTCAACACGATCCCGCTTTGGAAGAGCCAGATGATCATAGCTCTCGGTCTCGCACATTCCGAGGAGGCACTCAAAGCCGAGTCGGCAGTCAACGATATGACAAACGAACTTCTTAAAAAGAACGCCGAAAAGCTCCATCAGAGCACCGTCGCCATCGCAAAAGAGGCGGAAAGAGGCGTGATAGACATAGAGACGCTCGCCCAGACGAACCGTGAGCTCATCGCCACTCTCGACGAAGTACAAGAGATCCAGGCAGACGGCAAGGCAAAGCGCCGTGAAGCGGAAGCCGAGCTCGGAAGGATCGAGGGCGAGATCAAGGACAAGCTCCTTGAGATCAAGCAGGCATGAAAGACTTACTTAAACACTCCGTCCCGCTCGCACTCATCAGTGCGGTTATCATCGCGGTGCTGTTCACCTTCATAGGAATAAACAGGACCGTAGCGTCAGCCGGGAAAGCCGTCGAAAAGGCGTATTCCGATCACGATTCCCGATACGGGAGCGTAAAAGAGGACGTAAGCTCGATGATCGCAAACGCCGAAAATCTGCGTGCGATCGGGCAGGCGAACGGCATTGACGTGTCAGCCATGACCGCCGCCCTGGAAGCGATAGCTTCCGTCAAGACCTCCCCCGTAGGATTCGGCGACGCGCTCGACAGACTGTATTCCTCGGCATCGACGGTTTATCAGCAGATAAAGGTCGGAAGTGGGGCAGACGAAGGAGCCAAAACCTCCGCAACGCTTTTCTTCTCCGATATAGACTCGTCAAGAATGATAATCTCTCAAAATAAGCTCTACAAAAGCGCGGCGGAGAAATACAACAAGGTGATCTCCTCCTTCCCCGCTTCTTTGTTTGCGAAGGGCAGAAAGCCCGCGGCGGTGTTCGGCTGATATGAAAAGACGTTTTATTTCGGTCATCATACTCGCCCTGCTCTGTCTCAGCTCCTGCGCCTCATCCCTCGTCAAGCCGAGCGACTGCTTCTACGTTTACGACGAATGTTCGGTCATCTCCGAGAACACAAAAGATCACATCGTATCGGTCAACGATCAGGTGAACAAGGCATGCGGCGGTCAGATCGTCGTCGCGGTGATAAGGAGCATAGGGCTGAAAAGCATCAGCTCCTACGCCTCCGACCTCTTCAATTCGTGGAAGATCGGTGACAGGGACAAGCAAAACGGCGTCCTGCTTCTGATCGTTCAGGACAAGGACGACTATTGGTGCGTCCAGGGCAAAGGGCTTGAAAACAAGCTCTCGGCGGGGATGATAAAGACTTATCTCGACACCTGCCTTGAACCGCATTATGCAAAGGGCGACGTTGACGGCGGTGTCAGAGAACTGTTTGACAAGTTGGTAGCCGAATACGAGAGCATTTATTCGTTCAGTATCGAAGGCACCGACACGCCGGGAAGCGATCCCGAACCGGAAGAAGGAGGTTTGCTTTCCTCTATTCTCAAGCTCTCGCTCGTTTCGTTTGCGCTGACACTCGTCAAAAAGCTGATCGGATTTCTGACGAAGATCCTCGGCTTCATAATGCTCATCGCCATCGTGATATTCGTATTATGGCTGATAAGCAAATTGAGAAGACCGGTGTTCCGCTCGCCTCATTCGTCCTACTGGTACAGAGGCAACACCTTCGGACTCGGCTCAATGCTCGGCAGAAGAACAAACTACGGAAGCCGACGCAGTACATTCAGCAGTAAAAACTCATTCTCGTCACCTCTCGGCCGCTCGACCTATAAGAGCACGAGGGGCAGTA
>JAGHTD010000039.1 GCA_018065475.1 Candidatus Colimorpha enterica | reverse complement strand
GTATAAGACCTCCGTTTTTTTATTTTAAGGAAGCAAGCAATGATTGAAATCAGACATCTGTCAAAAACCTTCAAACTTGCAAAGGGCGACATCCACGCCCTCAGCGACATAAATCTGACGATAAACGACGGCGAGATCTTCGGTATCATCGGACTCAGCGGTGCGGGAAAGAGCACTCTCGTCAGATGTATCAACTACCTCGAGACGCCCACCGAGGGCGAGGTGATCTTCAACGGCACCAACCTCGGGACACTCACTCCGGCGGAGCTGAGGCAGACGAGAAAGAAGATCTCGATGATCTTCCAGAACTTCAACCTCTTCGCTCAGCGCACGGCGCTCAAAAACGTCCGTTTCCCGCTTGAGATAATCGGTACCGACAAGGCGGAGGCGACGAAGAAGGCGAGAGAACTCCTCGAGCTCGTCGGGCTCAGCGACAGGGAGAACTCATATCCCTAACAGCTATCCGGCGGTCAGAAGCAGAGAGTGGCGATCGCAAGGGCGCTGGCGACAAATCCGTCGGTCCTTCTCTGCGATGAGGCGACCTCGGCGCTCGACCCCGACACCACCCGTCAGGTGCTTGCCCTCCTCAAAGACATCAACCGCAAAATGGGTGTAACGATCATCGTCATCACCCACGAGATGAAGGTCATAGAGCAGATATGCGACAAGGTGGCGATCATAGACCGCAGCCGTATCGCCGAGACCGGCGAGGTCAAGGACGTCTTCCTTGCACCGAAGTCGCAGATAGGCAGAAAGCTCATCCTCCCGCAGAGCAGCGAGAGCGTCGATACCATAGAGAACGGTCAGGTGCTCCGTATCGTATTCAGCGGCGAGAACACCAATGAGCCGATCATGGCAAACCTCGTCCTCGAGTGCCGTACGCCGATAAACATCCTCGCGGCTGACACGAAGACGCTCGACGGCAAGTCCTACGGTCAGATGATACTTGAGATACCGTCCGACGAGGCGGCGAAGGCAAGGATCGAAAACTACCTCCGCACCCACGGTATCACGTATGAAGAAAGGGGACAGTATGTCAGCGGCAATTATTAAAATGCTCGGCATGGGAATATTGGAGACGCTGTATATGACGCTGTTCTCCACCCTTTGCGCATATATCATCGGGCTCCCGCTCGGAGTGATACTCTACGTCACCTCACCGGGCGCGCTCTACGAGAACAAACCGGTGAACAGCATCCTCGGAGTGATAGTAAACCTCCTCCGTTCGGTACCCTTCATCGTCCTTCTCATCACTATCCTCCCCTTTACCCGTCTCATCGTCGGCACGACGATAGGAAGCACGGCGACGGTCGTTCCTCTCGTCGTAGCGGCGGCTCCCTTCGTTGCAAGAATGGTCGAAAGCTCACTCAAAGAGATCGACGGCGGGATAATCGAGGCGGCGCTCTCTATGGGCACCTCGCCCATGCAGATCATTGTGAAGGTGCTTATCCCCGAGGCGATGCCGTCGATGATCGTCGGCAGCACGATCGCGGTCACGACGATCCTCGGCTACTCCGCGATGGCGGGCTTCACCGCAGGTGGCGGACTCGGAGATATTGCGATAAGATACGGCTACTACCGCTACGATACGAAGATGATGCTCATCACGGTCGTCCTCCTCGTCATCATAGTCCAGGTACTTCAGGAAGTCGGCATGAAGATAGCGAAAAAAGCCGACAAACGAATCAGAAAATAAAAGGCATTGCCTTAAAACCGAAAGGAAATATAATCATGAAAAAGTTTTTATCCGTTGCTCTCGCGGCCTTCATCGTACTGTCTGCGATCGCCCTCTGCTCCTGCTCGAAGAATGACGACAAGGTCATCAAGGTCGGAGCATCCGTCACCCCCCATGCCGAGATCCTCAACGTGATCAAGGACGAGGTCGCAAAGCAGGGTTATACCCTCGAAGTCGTAGAGTATGAAGACTACGTCATCCCCAACACCGCGACCGAAAGCGGCGAACTCTTCGCAAACTACTTCCAGCATCAGCCCTACCTCACCGACTTCAATGCCAACAACGGCACTCATCTCGTTGCAGTCTGCGCAGTCCACTACGAGCCCTACGCAATTTACGCAGGCAAGACAGCAAGTCTTGACGCTCTCGCCGACGGCGCAAAGGTCTCCGTCCCCAACGACGCGACCAACGAAGCAAGAGCACTCCTTCTCCTCGAGCAGGTAGGCCTCCTCAAGCTTAAGGAAGGCGCAGGAATCGCCGCAACCAAGCTCGACATCGTCGAGAACCCCAAGAACCTCGAGATCGTAGAGATCGAGGCGGCTCAGCTCGTCCGTACTCTCGCTGACGTCGATATTTCCATCATCAACGGCAACTACGCCCTCCAGGGCAACCTCAACATCGCCGACGCTCTCGCTGTCGAGGCGGCTGACGGTGTAGCGGCTACTACCTACGCAAACATCCTCGTCGTCAAGGAAGGTAACGAGAACAGCGAAAAGGCAACAGTCCTCAAGAACGCTCTCCTTTCCGAGACCGTAGAGAACTACATCAACAACACCTACGCAGGCAAGGTCGTTCCTTCGTTCTGATAAAAGAAACTATATGAAAAAGGGCTCATCGAGCCCTTTTTCTTGTGCTTCGACGCATTTTATTCAAAAAATCATCAAAAACCTCTTGACACCCCCCCGTTTTTTTGTGTATAATATAAACAGCAAGTTATTCCGAAACACATTAAACCATATTCTGCGGGCGATTTCTACTATTTTCACGTAATAATTACGATTTTCAACGGTATTCCCGCATTATATGACAGGGGTACCGTTTTGCATTTTTTGAAAGGGTGAGTCCGATGAACAGCTAACGCCGTAAGGCAGAGCAAAAACATAGCAAAAGCATTTTACAACTTGGAAAGGAGATTCAATTATGAAGTCATTGAAAAAACATTTCTGTATTCTTCTGTCGTTGATAATTCTCATCGGTTCATTATCCGTTGGGATATACGCAGACGGTGAAAGTGAAGACACAGAACAAACGATTGACAATACGTCGTCTTTCGAATCCGCTTCCGAGGATTCCGATCATCTCGGCGAAGCCGGAGGAGGAAACACTCGCGCAGTAGCTCATTACTACATCGTTGAGTATGAAGACGGCGATATGCTGACAGGAGCATATTCTCCCGGTACTCCGAGCATGACGAGATATTCAAGCGGAAACGCCAATTCTCATTATTATCAGAAATGGGAAGTTTCGGGCAATATTTCGACATCATGCCAACTATTTGCGTTAGCGGGCGACAGACCGTACACTCTGTCGGTATCAAACTCCAATCACTCTCTCGCAATAAGAGATATGGATGAAACAGGATACGGAGACGATTGGAAGTTCGTCAGCTGCGGCATATCGGGTGTTTATCGTATTCAGTCGGTCAATTCGGGCACATCGGGACAGAATCTTTATATTGATGACTCGGGATTAACGCTCAGTTCTTCAAATTATACAATGTTTTTCGTGCTCGATTATGGAACCTATGTTGCGTCAACTTCAATAGAGATGGTGTCAGATACCAATCTATATATTGCACCGGAGAGTACGAGAAGTATCATCGCAAAAAATCAGAACGGAAGCACTGTCAATCCGAACACAATCACACTGAGGGCGTCTAATACTCATCTGAAAGTCGTAGGGAACACCGTAACCGGAAATTCGCCGGGAGAATGCAGTTTAACCGTCAAAGATAAGCTGACAGGAGTATATTCTCAGTACACAATGACCGTCACAGAGATACCGGAAGGCACGTATTTCCTGAAAAACAGCAGCAGTTGGAATTTCGCGGAAGTAAAAAACGGAAATATGAACACGGGTACCAATATCGTACATGATGATTTTGACGGCACCGCATTTCAAAGATGGAAGATTATTCTAAATACGGCAACGGGATATTATAATATCAAATCAGCGGTTTCGTCGGGTTCATACTATTTGACAGTGAAAGACAGTTCATCATCGAGCGGCACAACCGTGGTACTTGGCACGAGCAGCACAGTAAACGGTGCGTTATGGAAGTTTCAACAGGTTTCAGACGCAACGGGCAATGCAGCAACTATATTGGATCGCTCGTATAAGATAATTCCAAAATCAGGTGAGTCAAACGGATATGTACTTACGTTAGCGACTTTTAGCTCAAATTTGATTCAAGGAAGTTACTCTGCAAGCAATCATAAAGGCGAGTGGAGACTTCATATAGAGAAAGACGCCGCACTTATCGGAATACACGATTCAACACATGAGCATCCTCATAATCTGTTTTTCGGATCTGTGAGCGGCAGTCTCCGTAATATGGGGTATCAAAGTGTCAGGACATTTTATGATAATGTAATTGATTATGACGGAGTTGATCTGCTTGCTCAAATGTGCTCATCCGATGTTCTGGTGCTTATGGCTCATGGTTCTCCGCTTCAGATCAGTATGTCTCATCCGTATGAACTTTCTTATGAAGACATAGTGGGTCTGCCGCCCAATTCACTCAGCAACCTTGAAATGGTAGTATTGGCAAGCTGCAAGACTGCACAGGGCTATCCTACTTCTTCATATCCGGGAAATATTGTTGAAGCGTTTGAAATACAGGGAGCTCATAATATAATCGGATTTAGGGATGATGTTTACTGCGATCAGATTGTACCGTGGATGGAAGTCTTCTTTGCTTCTCTTTCAAGCGGCGCAAACTATCGGCAGGCATTTGAGGATGCGGATTGTTATCTAATTAGTAGATATTTGGGAATAACTGTAGAGGGACAAACGGTATATTCTACCGATAGCAATTACAGAGTATATATTGAAAATTAAGGAGAAATAAAATGAAGAAAACAGTATCGTTCATATTGGCATTTATTATGTTTGCATTTGCTCTCTGCGGATGTGAAAAAGAAAGCATAAACTATTTAAGCGTTGCAGGCTCCTCAACAATGACCGTTCCGTCATACGGCACGGAGAAAATGTGGTCAAGATATTATCCGGATCATGAATTCGATGACGTTCCGAAAACGGTAACGGAAGATATTTTCGGCACGGAATATACGCTATACTATAAGTACTCCGCAAAAACTGATTGGATCGAGCGGATGGACGTTTATGAAACGGAACGCGAAGACAGAAAGACTGTTATATTCGACAATAAAACAGGGGAATTGATAGCGGTAGCAGATATGTCGGTGTATTATAATAACGAACCCGTCCCCGAATCAGAATGGCTGACCGACGAAGAGTACAAGCAAATTGCCGGTGATTTCGTCAAGGAACGCTGGCCTTTCCTTGAAAACAATATGAATATTGTGGTACAAAGAAAAGCCGGATATGCAGAGCTGAATATTTATGAAGTCGTCAATGGTTTTAGTACAAAAAATACGATTAGTATTTGGCTAAAACCTGACGGAGAGATGTGTCGGTGGCAAAATTGTCTCGTTTTTCCGGAAGGCATTCCGGAAAATGTAAAAAACGGGATAAAAAATGCCGATATCGCTCTCTGTAAAAAATCTATCGAGAAGCACGTCGAAAATATGGCAAAGGAGTTTAAGGACAGGAAAATCAAGTTCATCAAGCACCTTGATTATACGCCAATGTTTTACTTCACTTATGATGACCCGCGCCTTTTTGTCCAATTATTTGTTACGATGAGTATTGACGGGGAAGAGTGCGATCGTGATTTCTATGTAAACGTTCCGTATTGATGACTTTGAAGCATTTGAGAAAATCCTGCGTTGCGCAATTCAATAACTAAAACCGAAAAAGGAGCTGCAGCAATTATGATTTGCCACAGCTCCTTTTATATTTATTCCTTTACGTCCGGGTTTCTTCTCACGCTGAAAAGGAAGACAAGCAATGCGAGGGTGACGAAAAGCGCCGGAAGGAGAGACAGGACGGTAGGCAGAAACGACGTCAATTCCGGTTCAATATCGGCAGCCGTACTCATCAACAGCCGATTGGATTCGATCCGGCTGCTTATTGCTCTGAAAGACGAAACGCAGAGCGGTATGCACCCGAGGACGACGGAGGACACCTTTGCGGCGATCCTGTCGCGGATAACGCCCGTGACGGACAGAAGATATACCGCGATGAAAACGAGCTGAAAAAAGCCGTCGGAGATCGCCGTCATAAACGACATGTTGGCGCTCCTGTATATCAGATCGTTGCCCTGTGCCATGGAGGCAAAAAATGCCGATTCCGCCAACGACAGCGCAAGCGAAACGGCGTAGGGCAGGGCGATGACGAAGGTGGGGCACCTGTCGGCAAACAGACAGACGGCGAAGAAGCAGTGGGAGATGACGATCTTTACGACGCAGTTTACCGTCATTCTGCCGTATGTGTAGGAGCCGTAATCGGTGAACATCGTCGCAAACACGTCTTTCCCTTCCTCCGAGGATTTGCTTATCTCTCCGCAGAGCGAGATCAGCGCCGGGACGTTGTGGATAAGGACGCAGGCGAGAGAGATCAGAGCGAGGATGATCATTACGGTTTTTGCGCGCTTTTCGAGCGGCATGATATTGTGACCCATATTGCTTTCCTTTGAAATATCAGTTGAGTTCTATTTTATCGAGACGGGCAAGTACGTCGGGGTTGAAGACCGTTTCGGGGGGGAGAACGGTGTGTCTGCCGCAGGAAAGGCAGTCTATATGCAGGCCGTCGTTTTCAAGCGAAAGGGTGAGCTCCTGCTCTCCTTCGTCGCAGTCGCAGAGGATCATCCCGTCCTCCTGAAGCTCCGAAAGGACGGAGGAGATCATCGACGCAAGCTCCTCGGGGGAGTATTTTCCCGTGTCGGGACGCTTTGCGGCGTTCTCCCTCTGCACGCGCCTTGCGGCAAGGAACTCGGCGAGGGTGGCAAAACCGTTCTCTTCAAGGACTTCCATCATCATCCTGCCGTCGGTTTCGGCGATCTCCGAGATCGCGTCCTGCTCGCCGACGTAGAGGACGTTCATATTGCTGACGGGGCAGGAACAGGATATTGCGGGGGATGAGAACTCCGCGTCCTCACGGAAGGACCAGGCGTGCTTCTCTCCGCAGAGAGGGCAGAGCGCCTGTGCCTCGGTCAGCCCGCTTCTGTCCCTTTTGAGGACGAGCTCCGAGCCGTGCTCGCACCCGCATTTCAGCTTCAGCATATCTCCGCTGAGCGTGAACAGCCCCGCTTTTCCGAAGACGAGGTCGCCGCATTCGGGGCATCTGTACGCGACCGTCGTGTTTAACGATTTGATTTTCACTTTACATCATCTCCCGTGAAGAGAAGGTCGGTATCGACCTTTTTCTCGGCGTTCCCGAGCTTGTAGTCAATGCGGTAATTGTCGTTCATCCACGCGATACATGAGCCGATCGTCCTGCCGTTGTAGATGACGCAGACGTCGTATTCATCTACGCCCTCGAAGTCGATCTCCTCGAAGACGAGCTTGTAATGCTTATACATCACCGTGTCGGTCGTCTTGACGTAGTAGCTTGAATACGAGCGGTCGGTGCCCTTTGCCGTCAGCATAAAGGACAGCTTTTCGGGCTCGAAGTTTATCGGCTCGCCGGAGTACCCGTCGGCGTAAACGTTGTAGCGCAGGGTGAATTGGAGCTGTTCCGCTCCCTTTGTGTAGTAGATGTTGCTGATGAAGAAAAGGCGGTCGAGCTCGTTGCCGTTGTATTCGTTGAGGGTATAGACCTTGTTTTCTTCCTTTGCGGCGTTTTCGGTCATCGAATACCGTCTTACCGCCTTCGGTCCCTTCTGCCATATCGAGCAGAGCGTCAGCCAGCCGATGACGGCGACCGCGCTGATGATGAGCAGCCATTTGACCACTTTGACCGTGATCTTCAACCATTTGGGTGTCACTGTGATAAGGTTTTCGTCTTCCATTATATGCTCCTTTGAAATCATAAGATAATTTTAACACAAAAACGGCATAAACGCAAGTCTAATTGCTCAAATTACTTGCAAAACGGGCGATTTTGTGGTACAATATTCGTTACAACAGCAAAGAGGTCATTTGTCATGGAAAATACCGAAATCAAAAAAAGAATATTCTCGGGCGTTCAGCCGAGCGGAAATCTGACGATAGGGAACTACCTCGGTTCGATCAAGAACTGGAAGGCGTTTGAGGACGAGTACGAGGCGCTCTACTGCGTCGTCGATATGCACGCCATCACCGTCCGTCAGGACCCCGCTACGCTCCGCCGCCGCACCTACGAAACGCTCGCACTCTATATCGCGTCGGGCCTCAGCCCCGAAAAGAACACCCTTTTCGTACAGAGCCACGTCCCCTGCCACGCGGAGCTTGCGTGGATCCTCAACTGCTACACGATGTTCGGTGAGCTTTCGAGGATGACGCAGTTCAAGGACAAGTCGAAGAAGTACGCCTCCAACATAAACGCGGGGCTTTTCACCTATCCCGCACTCATGGCGGCTGACATCCTCCTTTATCAGACCGACCTCGTTCCCGTAGGTATCGACCAGATGCAGCACATCGAGCTGACGAGAGACGTCGCCAACCGCTTCAACGGCATTTATTCGGATACCTTCAAGATCCCCGAGGGCTTCATCCCCAAGGCGGGCGCGAAGATCATGTCTCTCGCCGAGCCGGACAAGAAGATGAGCAAATCCGACGCAAACGTCAACGCCTCCGTCTATATCCTCGACGGCAGGGACGACATAATCCGCAAGTTCAAGCGCGCGGTGACGGATTCAGACACCGTCGTCTGCCGTGCCGAAGGCAAGGACGGAATAAACAACCTTATGACGATCTACACGGCGTTCACCGGCAAGACCGACGCCGAGATTGAAAACGAGTTCAGCGGCAAGGGATACGGCGATTTCAAGCTCGCGGTCGGTGAGACCGTGGCTGACGCGCTCGCTCCCGTCCACGCCGAGTTCGACCGCCTTATGGCTGATAAAGCGTACCTCGAGACCGTTATGAAGAACGGTGCCGACTACGCTTCCTACCTTGCAAACAAGACGCTCTCGAAGGTCTATCGCAAGGTCGGATTCGTCCAAAAACCGAGATGACGGAAAACGGTAATATATTGTAATCAAAAAGCCCGCTTACCGGGCTTTTTTGATTTTGCGGGCAGAGAGATCTCCCGTTTGCAGATAACCGGCTCTTGAAAATATGATTTGCTGCCGTAGGGGAGCGCCTTGGTGCTCACGCTTGGGAACTGACGATTATTGATGACTTCATTTAGAAAGTAAAATAAGCAGATCGTCCAGCCTCCCCTGTGCATAGGGGTAGAGATGAGCAAGCTCATCTCGATGACCGCGGAGCGGTGGAAGGGTTGTCTATTGGCAGAAAGCAACTATTGTCCTAAACAACGTCTCAGTCTGTCTTCGCTCGCGAGCTCCCGCTTACTAGAGATGAGCAAGCTCATCTCGGGGAGCCTATACGTAGCCGCTGCGCTCGGCTTGCTCCCCCCGCCCGATGATTGACGATTATTGCCGACTTCATTTAGAGTGTAAAAGCAACGGCTCCGTCCACCTCCCTCGGGAGGGAGGGGGACCGCTTGCG
>JAGHTD010000040.1 GCA_018065475.1 Candidatus Colimorpha enterica | reverse complement strand
TGAGGCGGTGATTGAATGACAGCCCGGTGGGCTGTCAGATCCGCAGAACCGACCGAGCAGGGCTTTGCCCGTGGCGAGACCTCCGCATAGCGGTGGAGGAGCCCGCGGCACAAACGATTATGTATCATAATAAATAGAAACGGAATGTAATTGTTAGTTTATCATCCATCGGTGAAGGTTTACTAACAATAAACCGATCGCCGGGCTCCTTCCGTCACCCTACGGGCGACACCTTCCTCCCGGAGGAAGGTCTTCCGTTCGTCTTCACTTCAAAATTATTGCCTCACCCCGAAGTTAGCCGGACAAGCGATCGTCTGCATCAATGTATGTGCCTCAGGCACTTTGCTCCCTCCCGCAAAGAGGAGAGCATTTTCTTTTTTGAAAAAATCACAAATATCTGTTACCTTTTTTATATTCATGCGAGTAGTAAAGTGAAAGGCCTTTTTAGAACTTAGGAAGGAGGCAAAAATGAAGGATGAAGAAATAGTCGGCTTGTACTGGGAACGGTCGGACGATGCGGTGAGAGAAACGCAGACAAAATACGGCAAATACTGCCTGTCCATTGCAAGGAACATCACCGGAAACGAGCAGGACGCCGAGGAGTGCGCAAACGAGGCGCTCCACGCGGCGTGGAACAGCATTCCGCCGGGGAGACCGGAGGATCTGAAAACCTATATGGGAAAGCTGACAAGAAGGATCTCGATCTCACGGTGGAGAAAAAATCACGCGGGAACGAGATGCCCGAGCGAATTCTCCGTGTCGCTCGAGGAGATAGAGGAAATTGCGGTCGATGACGATTTCGGAGCCGAGATCGACAGGAAAATACTGTCGAAAGCCATATCCGACTTTTTGCGCACGCTTCCCGAAACGAACCGAAACCTGCTCATTCGCCGATACTGGTACAACGATCCGATAAAAGAAATCGGCGAGAGATACGGGTTTTCCGAGGGAAAAGTGAAGGTCACGCTTCAGAGGACGAGAGAAAAACTCGCGGAATATTTAAGGAAAGAGGGCTTGATAATATGAAAAGTGAATTGTTTCAGGATGCAATATGCGATATTGACGACGATCTCATAAGAGCGGCGGATGCGGCAATGCCGAAAAAATCCTTGCCGGTGTTCAAAACCGTCTGCGCCGTCGCGGCGGCGTGCGTCGCACTTGTCTGTGCGGCAGTGATAGCCGTCCCGATGTTCAGACACGGTAGGCCGATAACCCCGCCGATCGACGTCACGACAGAGACAAAGAAAAATCCCGACGAGCAGACGACGGCGGGAGAGGAAACGACAGCCGACGTAGAAACCACGGCGGGAGATGAAACGACCGCAGACGAGCAGACGACGGCTGGAGAAGAAATAGAAAGCAATTATAAGACCTACGTTTTCGACGTGGAGGATAATAAAGCCGGAGTCGAAGTTGCTCAATACGATCTGCGGGCAGTAGGGATCGTACTGTCTGCTCCCGGTGACCTTCCGAGTGACGTTTTGCCTGACAAAGAGGCAGAGGTCGAGACCTCAATAGAAAAGATGCTGCACAATATTTACGGCACCCTGTATTCCTACGAATACGAAATCAAGGATGAGAAGCTCGCACATACTTCCGATGGCGCACCCGTTCTTATGTCCTATATTGAGCTCACTCTCACAAGGCGGTGGGAGCAGGATACTTTCAAGACGCAGATCGTTCTTGCCACTCTTCTTGATTCCGACGAAACGTCAGCGGGTGAAGATACTACCGACCCCGACGAAACGTCGGCGGGTGAAGATACGACCGACCCCGCAAGTACCACCGAAGACCCTCCGGTAACGGACGAGTTTTCGTTTGGTCCGCCTACCGAAAGAGACCTCTCTTTCATCGGGTATTGGCATTGCGTAAGCGAACCATTTCCCGTAGCGTATTGGTTCGGAAAAAACGGAGAACTCAGAATGTATCAGCTCACGAATTACGAGGACAATACCTACGATATGGTTTGGGAAGGCGTTTATCACTTCGAGGACGAAATGATGTGCATTTATTTTCCGGAGGACGAAGCTTTCGGAAGTGTGCCTTACCGTATGGAGGGAAACACGCTTGTGGTGACAGATGACGGCGACTTTTACTACGAAAGAAGCGACGATCTCCCGACAAAGACAGAGTGGACGCTCGACAAAATCAGCGATTTCAACCACACATGGGCATGCTGTGATTATGACGGACAATATACTATCCACTTCGGACTCGGAAGAGTTGAGATCTACCTTTGGGACAACTGCTTCTCCGATCTCAACGATCATATTGTCATAAGATACGAGCTTGATTGGGATACAAACATAGCGTACTTTGAGGATGTGATAACAGGTTCCGGTAAACGTCTGCGCGCGTGGGTTGACGGCGAAAAGTTGTATATTCAGAACGCCGATGACGAAAATGCGCCGATAACGGAACTCGTTAGGTACCATGAGAGTCCGCGCCCATATTACAAGAAAGATTTTCAGCTTATGAGTTCAAAGGAGAACGACATTATCGGCACGTGGTATATGCGTGCGCAGGAAGGCGGCGAACCATACGGACGCAGGATCGCCGGAACGTTATTGTTCCGGAAGGACGGGACATATATGTTTATGTTCGACTTCGGGGATGGACTCTTTGGCACTCAAACAACCGGCGAATATGAGTTTGACAAAGAGACGGGCACTCTGAAAACGAGATTGACAAGTGAAGCGCAATGGACGCAATTATCAGTTTTGGAAGGCACGTTCAAGGTCACGCTTGACGGTTTCAGAATGGAGATCCCGGTTCATGACGAAACGATCGGAAAATCACGTATTTGGTATTTTGACAAATGACCTGTGCGGCGGGAAGCCGTCCGACAGAACAATGCTACGAAAAAAGGGCTCATCGAGCCCTTTTTCCGTTTCTGATGTTTTTATGTGAGATCATCCGACGTATTCGATCTTTACTTCGCCTGCGGGGGAGGTGAAGGAGAGGAGACCGTCGCTGTCGCCGACGGTGACGGTGCTTGTGCCTGCGGAGGTCGTCACCTTCCAGCTTCCCGCCTTGACGCCGCCGACGAAGACCTTGCTGTCGCCGTCAACGGTGAAGGAGGATGAAGAAGCCAGTGCGTTTTCGCTCTTTGCGAATGCGGTCACGACGCCGAGAAGCTTCGTGCCCATGAGCTCGCCGTTTTCAAAGGTCTCCGCCTTTACGGGAGCCGCCGTGTTGGATGAGTCGGTGACGTACATGACGGTCGCCACGAGGTCGGTCGCCTTCTGCTCCTTCGGGCACATATCCACTCTGAAATCGGGATTTGTACCGTTCTTGGTAGGAAGAACGTTCTGCACTCCGACATTATAGGGGCTCGTTCCGTTTGCTCCCCATACGGTATAGTTCATATCGGTGAAGCAGTTCTGCGCCACGAGCTTTGCCTTCGTGTTGTCGATCGTGATATATTCCCCGTCGATCTTCGGCTCGTAGTGAGCGTGGAGCAGGAATGTCTTTTTGAAGGAAGCGTCAACGGCGGTGACTCTGTCAAAGGTGACGAATACCATCGGGTACTGCTCGTTGCCTGTCATAACGGAGATGAGATGACGGGTTGCCTCGGAGACAGTCTCCTTGTCGTAGGCCTTCGTCATATCGCCCGCGAGATAGGAATACTCGTATTTGCCGTCGGTGACGGACGCCGTCTTGCCGAAGATCTCCGCCTGGTAGTTGCCTGACTTTTTGAGCTGATCGAGCGTCGTGGGGCAGACGAGACGGCTCTGTATCCTTATCGACTGGCCGCCGGAATAGAGGCGGGTGGGCTTGTCGGTGACCCTCATTGCGGGGTTATAGACGAGGACGGAGTTTGCCGAGATCGTCTGCATGGAGTATGCGTAGTGATGATCGGAGCCGTAGCTGTCATAAACGCCCGAATCGGAGATCAGCCAACCCTTCCAGTAGATCTGGAAGGAGCCCGCTTCCATGTGGGAGTGGGAGGAGGTATAGACCTCGTTCATCGTCATATAGAGGGCGATCGCGCCGTCATCCTCCCAGGATGTGCGCGCGAAAAGTGAGCTCTTCGGGAAGTCTATGATGTTGACGAGGTTTTTGCTTTCGCCGAGCGGCTTGTGTTCAAGTTCGGGATCGTTGAGGATGAGGAAATCGACGGGCGAGAAGCAGACGTAGTTGTTGAACGCCTGCGCAAAGTTCGTCTTTGCGTTGATGAAGCTGTCAGCTACGGTGTAGAGGCCTGGCTCATTGTAAATGCTTGCGCCGAAGAAGGCGGCAAGAGGGAGCCACATATTTTCGGTTCCGCACTGGTCACCGATCTCGAAGTTCTTGCACGCCGCCAAATTGTCCTTGCCGGGAAGCAGAGTGTCGGCGACGGAGAGGGCCGTTCTGTGAAGGTCGGCGTCGTTGTAGAGGTCGGCTCCGGTGCCTTTCTTGTAGAGGTACTGACCCTGGAGAAGGGCGGTGAGGCGGAGACCTACGTAGTCGTCGCCTTCCCAGTGAAGGCCCGACTGAAGGAGGTAATCCTGCGCCTCTGCCATACGGTTGGAAAGACGGCCGACGGCGAAGTTATAGATGAAAGGATATTCGTCGTAAACGGCGAGAGCGAACGAAAGATAAGTCCTGTTGAGCTGGCACTCAGTGTTGTGGTGGCAGATGTCGCCCGCCTTGGACGGCGGAACGCCGATCTCCATTTTCATCAGGCACTTGTTGACGGTGCCGAGGACGATCTGCTCCTTGTCAAGATCGGAGAGGACGTCGTAGCACCAGTCGTAAACGCAGGCGGCGACGTAAGCGACGTCACCGTAACCGCGGTAGAGGTCGTAGGGAGCGGAGGAGAGGTTGAGCTCAAGAAGTGTGTTCTTGAGGGCGTAGATCGCTCTCTGTGCGTAGATCTCCTCGTCGGTCAGATAATAGCGGTAAGCCATCGCCTGGATCTCCATAAGTGCGGGAAAGCTGAGGTTCTCCTTGGAGTTCGGGTCAAAGACGGCGGACTCGGTGTCCTTCTTCGAGGATTCGGAGAAATAACGCTTATAAGCCGTGTCGTTCCCCTTCGCTTTCAGATTGTGCATAAGGGAGGAGTAGTCGTCGGCGGTGAACATTACGCGGGGGTGTCCTGCCCTCGGCGCCGCCTTGGGGTCGAAGCCCTTGACGTCAAGCGCTTCGAGGTTCTTTTTCTTTCCGAAATCCTCGGTGGAAAAAGCGGCGTTTTTCGCCTTCATCGCGTCGATCTCCGCCTGCTCTTCTGCCG
>JAGHTD010000101.1 GCA_018065475.1 Candidatus Colimorpha enterica | reverse complement strand
CTTAACTGCACCGGAAGACTTGAAGGCAAAACGGTCATAGTGGACGATCTCCCCGCCTTCACATTCTGCGCGTTTGAGCTTGCAAGATGAATTACGTCCTTCTTATCCTCGCCGTAGCCGGAGTGGCCATGCAGCAGATCCTCGAAAAGAGGTTCAACGGGCTTTTCGGAGAGACGGAGGGCTCGGCGTTCTTCCACAATTTCTTCATGTCGCTGACCGCTTTTCTCTGCTTTCTAGTCATTTTCCTCACGTCGCCCGAGATAAATATGCCGTCTCTGCCCTACTCCGTATTCTTCGCGGGAACGGTATGCACGGCGCTCACGTTTGAGCTTCTTGCAATAAGGACGGGACCGCTTGCGCTCACCGCGCTCGTCATGTCCTTTTCCTTGCTTATCCCGTCGCTCTACGGCGTGCTCTTCCTTGACGAAAGTCTTTCCGCCTTCGGTATCGCCGGGCTGGTGCTTTTCGTCGTCTCTCTGCTCCTCGTCGCCGAATACGGTAAGAGCGAGAGAAAGGTCACAAAGAAATATCTCGTTTTCCTTGCCCTTGCGTTTCTCGGAAACGGCCTTTGCTCTACCGTGCAGAAGGTACATCAGATAGACTTCGACGGAAAATACGGGCCGTTCTTCATGGCTTGGGCAATGGCGACCGTCACGCTCTTCAACCTGATCTTCTTCCTCTCAAGACCGCCGAAAAAGAAATCCGGAATATACGGAAAAGGCACGTTTTACGCCTGCCTCACCGGTTTTTTCAACGGGCTCGTCAACTATATGATGGTGCTTCTCGCCACCCTGCTCCCCGCCGTCATCGTGTTCCCCACCGTCGGTGCGGGAGGAACGCTCACCGTCTTCATCGTTGCGGTGACCGTCTTCAAAGAAAGATTTTTGCCCCGTCAATATATCGGCTACGCCTGCGGGATCGCCGCGATCGTGCTGATGAATATATAAGGAGATAACGAATATGAGCAAAAATACCGCAAGCGTCCTGTTCACCGGAGACGTCTGTTTCAAATATCAGCACGGCGCAGATGAGGCCGTTTCGCGTGAGATCCTCTCCGAGATGATCCCGATCTTCAATTCATCGGATATTCTTGTGATGAATCTCGAAACGCCTCTTGCCGACGAGGGCGTGGGCACGCCGATCCGCAAATGCGGGCCAAACATCATCGGCCGTCCCCGCAACGTCGGTTTTCTGAAAGCCGCAGGATGCGACGCCGTATCTCTTGCCAACAACCATACCGGCGACTTCGGTGACGAAGCGCTGTTTGCCACCACCGCTCTTCTGGATGAAAACGGGATCGGCCATTTCGGCGCGGGCGAGAATATAGACGCCGCATATACTGCGTGGCGCACCGAGAAGAACGGCATACGCCTCTCGGTGATCGGCGTCTGCGAGCACGAGTTCGGACTTGCGGACAGGACGCACGCCGGAACGGCGGCGCTTGACCTTGACCGTCTTGCGGGAAAGATCGCGGAGGAAAAAGCCGTAAGCGATTTCGTCGTCGTCATGTCTCACGGCGGAAGCGAGCATTGCCCCGTCCCCACGCCGAAGACCAAAGAGCGTTATCATCTCATGCTCCGTCTCGGTGCCGACGCCGTGATCGGCGCTCATCCCCACTGCCCGCAGGGTATCGAGATAATCGACGGCAAGCCGATCGTTTACAGCACCGGAAACTATATTTTCAGATACGATTCCGAGGATCTCCCCGAGACGTGGTTTTACGGTTACGTCGCAAAACTGACGCTGACGCGCGGCGAAAAGCCGAAGGTCGAGGCGATCCCTTACCGCTTTGAGGCGGACGGATCAAAGGTGATCCCACTGTCCGGTGACGTTCTTGAACGTATGAACGGATATCTTGATGAGCTCTCCGCGATCGCCGCGGACGACGGCCTGCTCGCAAAATATTACGACGGCTGGTGCATGGCGCGCGGTTTTAACGCGTCCGAAGTCTCTGCTCCCGACGGTATCAGAGAAAAATCGGGCGCGCCGTTGGAGATCTCCAAATACGTCAACTACCGCAACTGCGAGTCGCATACCGAGCTGATCGCAAGGACCGCCGTCCTGCTGTTTGAGGGAAAATGCGCCGAAGCAATGGAGTGGAAGGATAAGGTGCTGAGCTATCAGAAGATAGGCAATTTCCTGCTTGTCTGACAAAATGAAACGACCCGCCGAAACCCATTTTCGGCGGGTCGTTTTTTTATCCGGATTTTGAGCCTCGCGGTCATTGCTTTCTTCGGTAATTTATTTTACCTCGGAAACGGTGACGATACCGGTCGTGATACTGTCGGTTGACTCCGCGAAGGAATAGACCGCAAAAGCCATCGACAGCGTGCCGAGCAGCAAAACGATGCTCATAACTGCCGAGAAAAATCGTTTTTTCATTATCTGTCCCTCCTGTTATTATTTACTTTCTGAAAAAATACCGTATAAGGTTCCGGTTTGTCGGACTGCGAATAGCCATCGTATGAGCCGGTGTTTCTCACCGTGAAGACCACCCTGTCGGGATAGATCTCCATTACGAGATACTGCGACAGCTTCGGGTTTGCGGTGTAAGGAAAGTGTTTTCTTTCGCTTTCCCCGCCGTAGCCATCGATCCCGTCGTCATCGAAATATTTTATGTTGAAGGGTCTGAGGCCTCCCATGTGGACGAGAGAATACTTGTATGCAGGCTGTGAAGACGAATCGGTGCGCGCGAGGTTGTCGTCTATCGTATGTCCGTCTTCTCCGACGTGGACGACCGCGCCAGAAGAATAATCACGGTAAACGTACCCCTCTCCGTGGTTGTGGCCGTAGAGGTAAAAGAGGTTCTTGTGTCCGTCAAGCGTCTCGTAGAACTTCTTTACGCTTCTTTCGCACATACATTCGATCCACTCGCCGTTTGTATAGCACTGCGCCGAAAGGTGACCGACGACGAAGACGGGCTTGACACCGTCGGGGTCGATCTCGTCGAGTTTTTTCTTCACCCAGTCGAGAGTTTCGTCGGTATAATATCCGTCGTGAGTGTTATAGGCGGTATTGGGGTCGATGTTTATTCCTACGAAGTCGTAGCCCTCAATGACGTAATGGAAGGCGTCGAGATAGGGGTATTCCCAGGGCTTTTCGACAGATGTGACCTCGTATTTCTCGCTTTCCGGAAGCTCTCCGAGCTTTTCGATCATAGGGCCGGTATAGTAGAACTCCGTCGTGTTGTAGGGCTTCCAGTCCTCACCGCCGATGTCGCCGAGGATCATATCGTTGTTGCCCGCGACGTAAAGCGCCTTGCCGTCAACGGTGCTGTCGGCGACCGCCTTCACCATTTTCTCCTTGAGGTCGAGAAAGTTCTTCTTCGGGAGAGCACAGGATCTGTCCCAATGCGGATAATCCGAGACGTTGTCCCCTCCCATAATGGCGAGATCGGCCTTTCCAAACTCCTTTTCGGCAAGCTCGCAGGCGAGGTAAAGCGACTTTCTCACCTTTGCGGGGTAGTCGAGAAGCGCCTGCTGATTGTGCACGTCCGTGTAGCAGAAAACGGTTACTTTTTCTTTCATTTCGCACCTCCTGAGGGCGGTCGGTAATTAAAATATATTATACACTATATC
>JAGHTD010000149.1 GCA_018065475.1 Candidatus Colimorpha enterica | reverse complement strand
GTGTTAAAATGCCATTGAAATTAACATTTTCTTGTGCTATAATATATACGGTGAAAGCCAAATACTCAGAAAAGGCAGGTTTCCGTATGAGAATCATTATTACAGGTCGCAAGGTCGAAGTCGATGACGCTCTCAAAGCCCTGATAAACAAGAAACTGTCAAGACTTGACAAGTTCTTCAAGGACGATGCGGTAGCGTACGTCACACTCAGCCGTGAAAAGATCGCCGAAAGGCTTGAGCTTACCGTCTCAAACTCCGGCACGCTGTTCCGCAGCGAGGTGAGCGACAAAACCTTTAATAATGCGCTCGATAAGTCCATGGACGTTATCGAGCGGCAGATCAGGAAGAACAAAACCAAGCTTGAAAAACGGCTGAAGGACGGCGCAATCAAGCAGATCGCCGACGCAGAGCCCGAGAACGAGTACGTCACCGTCAGAGAAAAGAGGTTCGTCATCAACGAAATGTCGGTCGATGAAGCGATCCTCCAGATGGAGCTTACCGATCACGAGTTCTACATCTTCAGAAATCTGGACTCCGACGAGTTATCCGTGGTCTATAATATAAAGAACGGCGGCCACGGTGTGATCATCCCCGAAAAATAAAATACGCTCCGACGACAGAAGAAGCCGTCGAAGCCAATAAACCATAAATAAGCAAACCGCCCGGAACGTCATTAACCGTTCCGGGCGGTTTTTCTGTCACAGATAGTAAGGAAGCTCGGCGAGGAAACGCTCGATCCTGATAAGCTGGCTTTCCTTGTTTTCTCTCAGCCACTGCGCCCTGTATTCGGGGAGGAACGCGCCGATCTCGCCGGCAAGCTCTACCCTGTTCATCAATCCTCCGCCCTTGGTGTAAAGGATCATACTGTTCATAAGTCTGATCGCCTTGCAGGAGAGGATGAGGTCGGAGATGATCTCTTTGTTTCCGTCAAGGGAAGAAAGAGCTTTTTCGATCTCCTCGGTCTTTGCGATATTCGCGGCGATGAGGTTCGCGTCGCCCTCAAATACCGGAGAGGTATATCCGAACTGCTTTGAGCTGACGGTATCGACGATGACGTTCCACTTACAGGTGTTTTCGGCATAACCGAGCTCTCGGATGAGGGATATTACGTTCACGTCATCAACGCCGTAGATCAGCTTGCTTGCCGCAATTTCGTAGTCTTCACCGAGAGCGGCGTCGGGATTCCAACCCTTTTCCGCGCCGAGGACGGTGCCGTAAAGCTCACAGTTGAAGGGGCAGATATTGCCGAAGTCTCCCCAGTTGGTATTGAGGATACCGAGCGCACCGTATTTCTTTCCGTAATCCGTCAGCTTGCAGATGTTCGGTTCGGAGACCTCAAGCCGTTCGACGAAACGGTTCCAGCTCGTCGTGCCGGGGCAGACGATCTGAATGAGCCCCGCGTCGGCGAGGGTCTTCACCTTGTTCTCATCCGGGTTTGCCGAATACGTCCAGTTGAGCATTACCGTGCCCTCGGGGATCTCGGAGAGCATTTCGGGATGTTTGAGGGCAATATCGCCCCACATCATGACCGTCTTGCCGTAGGATCTGACGTGAGAAATGATCTTTTTGAGGAAGCCGAAGTATTCCTCACCGCTGTCCTTGCCCACATTTCTGCCCTTGCAGAGATCGAAGGTCTCGTCACAGCATATATTGAACTTCTCCGATCTGAAAAGCGGGACGTACTGGTCGATCATACTCTTCACGAGCTCGATGGACTCGGGATTTGATACGTCGATAGTATGATGGCGCATTTTTTCGATCCAGTAGTGGGCGGCGGGAACGTAATTCTCAAGCCCGCAGAGATGCTTGTACCTGTCGCTTTGGAGCAGGTTGTAGAGGTGGCCGAAGGTGGACATGGAAGGGACGAACTCCACGAAATGGAGATAGCAGTAATCGTCGAGCTTCTTTATCTCGTCGGCGGTCAGCATTTCCTCCGGCTTCATAATGCCCTCGTACTCTTTGAAGGCGAAGGCGTCCTCGACGTAAAGCTGAAGCGCGTTTATCTTGTAGTAGGAGATGAAATCGACGATCTTAAAAAGCTGTTCAAGCGTCGGCACCCTTCCCCTCGTCACGTCGTGGTAGAATCCTCTTTCGGGGAATGCGGGAGCGTCTTCGATTTCGACGCAGGGGAGATTTTCGCCGTATGCGCTCACGATCTGACGGAGGGTCTGAATCGCGTAGAAAAGCCCTTTTACGCCGTCGGAGGCAAGAGAAATGCCGTCCGGGGTGATCTTCAGCGTGTAGCTCTCGCAGTCCATGTCGCCGCAGGAAAGCGTTATTTCGCCCGAAACGCAGTTGATAACGGGAGGTGTCACCTTTTCACCTATCTCGTTGCAGAGGACAGCCAAAGCCCTGTTTATTCTGAGATCGGTGTTCTCGGACACACAGACTGTCTTTGCTTTTGAGAGCTCAAAGCATCCGCCGAGCTCCGTCACTTTTTGAGGTATGGGAATTATTTTCATTATATTACCCTCTTTCGTTCTTTTTTTCATATTATGCGTTGAAAGGACAACGACTGCCTATACATTGGTTGTTGAACCGTGAGAAACGGCAGATCACGTCACTTTTTTCCATTTCGACGCCGAAATGCTCTTTGACGTAATCGACGGCGGCGAGAACGGAGAGGAACGAATCACGCTTACAGCACCTCGGCCCTCCGATCCTGCCGATCTCGCCGAGAGAGACGGCGGTCATACCGTTTGAAAGACCGAACGGCTCTCCCGACAGAGGGGTTGAACCGCTGATGATCGAGACGAATATCCCTGTGCTTATCCCCGCGCCGCAGGCGCCCCAAAAGCCGCAGCTTCCGCCCGGCACGTTTCTGCCCCTGCTCCGCATTTCGCCGAGCGCCTTCGGCAGATCTATTTCCCCGCCCGCGTTCTTATACGCCGTCAGCAGTGCCGCACCGACCATGATATGGTGCTCCGGCCCGTGCATGTGGCAGAACGGGAG
>JAGHTD010000323.1 GCA_018065475.1 Candidatus Colimorpha enterica | reverse complement strand
AGGCAGAACGGGACGATCCTGTCGCCGTATGTTTTCACGAGGGTTTCAAGTCTTTCGGGCCTTCTTGCGATTACCCATATCTTTTCAATCTCCGGTCTTTGTCTGATTATCGCATTGACGAACTCGATCCCGAGCCCGGATGACGCTCCCGTTACTATCGCCGTCTTCATCTTTTTCCTCTGACCTTGTTTCGCAGGTCTTTGCCTTTAAGCATAAGCGGCGAGAAATCTCCGAAAAGACGGGATGTGATCCGGTCTTCATATACGTCGTTGAGCTTTTGCGGGTTAAGATTTGTCGTGATGAACATCGGCATCGCTCTGTTTATCCTCGTGTTTAGGAGGTTGTATATGCACGCCTTGGAGAACTGATTGACAGTTTCAGCGCCGAGGTCGTCGATGATGAGCAGATCACATTCAAAATATTTGTCGGTCTTTGATTCGCTCTGGCTGTAAAAACCTCTGTGGTACTTCTCGTATTCAAAATCCGAGATGATATTCTCTGCGCTCTCGAATATGACCGAGAAGCCCTTTTCGATAAGCAATCTCCCGACCGAAACGGAAAGGTGCGTTTTTCCGATCCCCGTTCCTCCGATCAGCAGAATGTTCTTGCTGTTTGAGGAGAATGTTTCGGCGTATGCTTTCAGGTTGTCGAGGACGAGCTTGTTGTTGAATACGGTGTCTTTGTCTTCGTATAGCGCAAGGGCGTAACTGCCGAAGCTCTTTTCGTCCGCAAAAGAACCTATCCCGGATGATTTGATATTCACCTCGGTCAGCATCTTTTTCATGCACCCGCACATATTTATCCCGTCGTAACCGGTGTCGGAGCATATTTCGCAGTCGTATTTCACCTTGTCGTAGTCTGCGTGATAGCCGTTTGACAAGAGAATATTGTTTCTTTTTCTCTTCAGACCGTCGTTGCGGGCTTTCAGCTCGTCGAGCTTTGATTTGAGTTCATCACCCTTATACTTTCTTGAAAGATCAAGCAGGGAAATGCCGAACTGAGAAAGCGCAAGGTCGATCTCTCTTATCTCCGGGAACCTCTCGTGAAGCTCGTTGGTACGGATCATCGACTCGTCCCTCTTCCTTTGGTTCTTTTCGAGGTAATGTTCTCTTATCGTATTTAGGTTTTCAAGGGTATATTTCATTTTCAGTTATCCTTTTTCCCCGATTTGATATCTTCAAACTCCTCGTAGCTTCTTTTCAGAGCTTCCTCAAAGATACTGTCGGTATCGTAGCTGTGATAGAGACCGTTGTCTTTCTTCTTTGTGTCATACTGTTTGTTTTCTTTGTGCTGTTTGTCAAGCGCCTTTATGTCATCGACCGTCTTTACGCCGCTTTTGCTCCAGCTTTCAAGGACGGAGTTCATATATGCGATGATATTCTTTATGTTGGTGTTCGAGACGTTGTCGCAGGCGATGTCGTAAGCTTCTTTGATCATATCGTAACCGTAGCCGAGATCGCTGTTCCAGGAAGTGAACGCTTCGTTTTCCGATTTCGTGAGCGTTCTCTGACCTATGCCGAAAAGGGTCTTCAGCTTCGGTGTCAGTCCGTTAAGCGCCTTTTCCTTCTCGATGTAATTCTTTACGTCCTCGGGAGTTTTGACGTGGATGCGGAAAGCGATCTTTGAAATATACGAAGGCGTGACACGTTTGCCTGCCTCCGCAAGTACGTCGGAATAATGCGAGAACAGAAGCACTATCGCTTCCTGATCCATACCGAGCTCCTTGATCATCGCGATGATCTTCGATCTCTCGGTATTGGAAAACTGCATAGTGCCGCAAATATTGCAGAGCTCATCCATAAGCCCTTTAACGGAGGGGTCGGCCTCAACGATCTGCTCGATCTGCGAGCCGGATAGCATTTTCGTCTCATATTCCTCGCGGATGATCTTTTTGACCGCAAGCTCTTCAGCCGCGTCGATGACTTCGCCTACGGAAAGGCCGAGCTTTGAGGCAAGGTAGCTGAGATCGGAGCTTTCGCAAAGCGACGGCTCGCTGCAAAGAAGGATCAGCAGTCTTATTGAATTGACGTTTTCGAGCTCAAGAGCCGAATACGGAATCGCTGCAGCGCGGCTGCCGTAGTTTATTTCAAACTTCATTTTTATTCCTTATTTCGGCACACATCATCATGATAATGTCGCCAATCGGCAGATTGTAAACCGGGATCGTCGCCGAGATGTCTTCAAACGACATATTCCATATACATCTGCATTTCATTTTTTCCAATAGTTCAACGGTACTGTCGGTCATATCGTATCCGTCGAGGATCAGTGCGATATCAGATACGACGATCTCCGCGTCGGAAAGGATGTGACCTTCGGAGATAAGACCTCTGCCTCCGAGAAGCTCGGAGAGGGAAGAATAGACCGATTCGTTCCCGCCGAGGATTATCA
Source organism: Candidatus Colimorpha enterica (assembly GCA_018065475.1). Taxonomy (GTDB): domain Bacteria; phylum Bacillota; class Clostridia; order Oscillospirales; family CAG-272; genus Colimorpha_A; species Colimorpha_A enterica. The sequence continues at coordinate 2,577 of JAGHTD010000323.1, read as the reverse complement.
CTCTGAACCCGTCGCCGACGCCGAGCCGGAGACTGATGTCCTTGTAAAGATCCTTTACGTTATAACCGTAGCCCCTTATCGAACTGCCCTGATATTCTTTCAGATCGTTTCGTACGAGCGACGGTGAAACACCGATCTTTTTTGACAGATCGGATGAGCTTACCCTGAATATCCCGTTTTGCAGAAGATCGCGCAGTATGCGGTAATATCTCGGGAGTCTTTCGATCGTGCTGTTTGAGAACATCAGAGCGTTGCGAGGACCGTATTGACGTAATCGGCGAACTGTTCGCAGGTAGCGCCCGTGTCTCTGCCGGTGATGACGAATTTTTTTTCTTCAAACATACAGATATCAAGCGCACGGGAGAGCTTGTCGCTTTCCTTCTGATAGCCGATGTGAGAGAGGAGCATTACGGTAGCGCGGAGGATGGATGAAGGATCTGCGTAGCAGCCGCGTCCCTCTTCGATCATGCGGGGAGCGGAACCGTGGATTGCCTCAAACATGGCGTACTTTTTACCGATATTTGCCGATCCTGCCGTTCCGACACCGCCCTGGAACTCCGCCGCCTCGTCGGTGATGATATCGCCGTAGAGGTTGGGGAGGATGAATACCTGGAAATCGGTGCGTCTCTTTTCATCGACGAGCTTTGCTGTCATTATATCAATAAACCAGTTGTCGGTGCAGATGTCGGGATAGTTCTTTCCGACCTCTTCGCAGAGGTGGAGGAACTTGCCGTCGGTCGTTTTGATGATATTTGCCTTCGTGACGATCGAAACGTGTTTTTTGCCGTTCTTCTGTGCGTAATCGTAGGCGAGCTTTGCAATTCTGTTGCAGCCCTCCGTGGTGGTGATGCAGAAGTCGCAGGCGACCTCGGGAGTGACGTTTACGCCCTTGCTTCCGACTGCGTAGCTGCCCTCGGTATTCTCACGGAAGAAGCACCAGTCGATGCCTTTCTCGGGGACCTTGACGGGACGGACGTTTGCGAAAAGGTCAAGTGCCTTTCTCATTGCGACGTTAGCCGACTCGATGTTCGGCCAGGGATCGCCCGCACGGGGTGTCGTCGTCGGGCCTTTGAGGATGACGTTGCACTTCTTGATCTCTTCCATTACGTCGTCGGGAATTGCCTGCATGTGGGCTACTCTGTTCTCGATCGTAAGTCCTTCGATATTTCTTATCTCGACCTTGCCTGCTTTTATATCGTCGGCAAGGAGGTTTTTGAGCACGTGAGCGGCGGCAGACGTGATGACGGGACCTATGCCGTCGCCTCCGCAGACGCCGATTATGATCTTATCAAGCTTGGAGTAGTCGGTGAAATCACCTGCGTTGTTGATATTCTCGTTTCTTTCAAGCTGACCAATGAGGAGCTCCTTATATTTTTCAAGGGCTTCATTGATTTCTTTTTCGTAATTCTTGTTCATATTCATTATTCCTTTCGGATATTTCAATCGTTTTGTGATGACGGATAGGCGTTCAGGTCACTGCCTGCCGTGTTTCCGTCAAGATATTCGTAATATGCCTGTGCGCCTATCATCGCTCCGTTGTCTCCGCACAGATTCTTCGGAGGAACGTAAAATGCGATCTTTCTCTTTCCGCAGAAGGAGGTAAGCTCTTTTCTTATATGAGAGTTGGCCGCAACTCCGCCCGCGAGGACGAGCTTTTTTACGTCGTATCTGTCGAATGCAAGCGACAGTTTTTTGACGATGGATGAGCAGACGGCCTTTGTATATGAAGCCGCAACGTCTTCCTTTGAATATTCTTCGTTCTTCTGCCCGTAATTATGAAGCAGATTTACGGCGTTTGTTTTTAGCCCGCTGAACGAGAAGTCGAGACTGTCATCGGCGATGGCGGCAGAGGGAAAACGGATAGCGCTTTTGTCGCCTATTGAAGCGAGGCGGTCCATCTCCGCGCCACCGGGATATGGTATGCCCATTATCCTTGCTACCTTGTCAAAGCTCTCGCCTATCGCGTCGTCGCGCGTGCGTCCTATCGTCGTGAACTTAGTGTAGCTTTCCACAAGGATGATCGACGTATGACCTCCCGAAGCAACGAGGGCGATAAAAGGCGGCTCCGGCCTGTCCTCAAGAAAATATGAGGCGGCGGTATGTCCCTTTATGTGGTTGACGGGGATGAGCGGTATGCCGTTTGACACCGCAAGCGACTTTGCGAAGTTGAGACCGACGAGAAGGGCACCGATGAGGCCAGGCCCGTTCGTCACGCCTATGGCGTCAATGTCTTTGAGCGTAATACCGGCTTCGGATAATGCGCGATAGGTTATTTCCGATACGGCTTCTATATGAGCCCTCGACGCTATCTCGGGTACCACACCTCCGTAGAGAGCGTGTATTTCGATCTGAGACGCGACGATGTTTGATAATATTCTGTTTTGCTCTCCCATTTCGACGACGGCGGCAGAGGTCTCGTCGCAGGAGCTTTCGATTGATAGTATTTTCATATTTCCGCAGTCATGAACAGCGCGTCGTTTCCCGCGCCGTAGTATTTTTTGATCGTTCTCACGGTTCTGAAACCGAGTTTTTCATAAAGACCTATCGCCGGAGCGTTATTCTTTCTTACTTCAAGAT
>JAGHTD010000283.1 GCA_018065475.1 Candidatus Colimorpha enterica | reverse complement strand
CATCAGACCCGCTTATGACGAAAACGGGTTGCCCGAAACGTCATCGCTTACCGAAAACATGAACAGTGTTTCCAAACTGCTGAAGTTCAGAAACGCCGTTGCATGCTACACGCCCGGCTTCGGCGGAATTGCCGAGGCGGTCATGAAGATGTCTTTCGGCAACGGTCTCGGATTCAGATTTTCTGACAGACTGAAATCTGACGACATTTTCGGATATTCCTACGGTTCGTTTATCGTCGAGACGATTACCGAGCTCGACAATGCCGTTCTTCTCGGCGTCGTATCGGACAGCAAGACCATCACATACTGCGGCGAAAAGGTCGAGCTTGACAAGCTCCTCAGAGGATACGAAAACAAGCTTGAAAACGTATTCCCCTGCAACATAAAGAACACCGAAACAGAGCTCAAGACCTTCACGTTCCGTGCGCGCAGTACCTCTTATCCTCTTATCAAGACTTCAAGGCCGAAGGTACTTATTCCCGTTTTCCCGGGCACCAACTGCGAATATGACAGCGCAAAGGCGGTCGAGGACGCAGGTGCCGAGGCGGACATCGTCGTTATCAACAATCTGACCTCCGACGGTATAAAGAAGAGCGTTCAGACTGTTGCATCGAAGATAAAATCGTCACAGATCATCTTCCTTCCCGGCGGATTCTCCGGAGGCGATGAGCCCGACGGAAGCGGAAAGTTCATCACCGCTTTCTTCAGAAACGTCGAGATCAAGGAAGCTGTCACCGAGCTTCTCGGACGCAGAGACGGACTTATGTGCGGAATCTGCAACGGTTTCCAGGCCCTTATCAAACTCGGTCTCGTACCGTACGGAAAGATCATTGATACCGACGAAAACTGCCCGACTCTTACCTTCAATACGATCGGAAGACATCAGTCGAGGATCGTAAGGACAAGGATCGCTTCAAACAAATCACCTTGGCTTCGTCTCAAAAACGTCGGAGACATCGTAAACGTGCCGATCTCTCACGGTGAAGGCAGATTTATCGCAAGCGAAGAGATGATAAAATCTCTTGAAGAAAACGGTCAGATCGCAACTCAGTACGTTGATTTTGAAGGAAACGCCACAAACGATATCCGTTACAATCCCAACGGCTCAATGTACGCCATAGAGGGTATCACCTCTCCCGACGGCAGAGTGTTCGGGAAAATGGGACACAGCGAAAGGATCGGAAAAGGCCTTTATAAGAACGTTCCCGGTGAATATAATATAAAAATGTTCGACGCGGCGGTAAAATATTTCAAAGGAGTATAAACTATGGGTTTCAAATCAGATATTGAAATTGCTCAGGAGTGCAGACCCGAGCATATAACAAAAATTGCCGAAAAAGCAGGTATTGATCTCAAATACATCGAGCAATACGGTAACTACAAGGCAAAAGTCGATTTCGCTCTTCTCAACGATACCGAAAAGAAGAACGGAAAGCTCGTCCTTGTTACCGCAATCACACCCACTCCCGCTGGCGAAGGCAAAACCACAACGACCATCGGTCTTGCCGACGGACTTCACAGAATAGGAAAGAACGTAACGGTTGCGCTGAGAGAGCCTTCTCTCGGCCCCGTATTCGGCGTAAAGGGAGGTGCAGCAGGCGGCGGATACGCACAGGTCATCCCCATGGAGGATATCAACCTTCATTTCACGGGCGACTTCCACGCGATCGGCGCCGCAAACAATCTTCTTGCCGCTATGCTTGACAACCACATCCAGCAGGGTAACAAGCTCGGTATCGACGTAAGAAAGATCACATGGAAACGCTGTGTTGATATGAACGACCGTCAGCTCCGTTTCATAGTTGACGGTATGGGCGGAAAAGCAAACGGCGTTCCCCGTGAGGACGGATTCGATATCACCGTAGCAAGCGAGATCATGGCTGTTTTCTGCCTTTCCACCTCGATCAGCGACCTCAAAGAGAGACTTTCAAGGATCATCGTTGGCTATACTTACGATGACAAGCCCGTTACCGCAGGCGACCTTAAGGCAGTCGGCGCAATGACGGCACTCCTCAAGGACGCTCTCAAACCGAACCTCGTTCAGACGCTCGAAGGTACTCCCGCATTCGTCCACGGCGGCCCGTTTGCTAATATCGCTCACGGTTGCAACTCCGTTATGGCTACGAGAATGGCGCTCAAAATGGGTGACTATACCGTCACAGAGGCGGGCTTCGGTGCCGATCTCGGAGCTGAGAAGTTCCTCGACATCAAGTGCCGTATGGCAGGTCTCAAGCCCGACGCAGTCGTTATCGTCGCAACCGTCCGCGCCCTCAAGATGCACGGCGGTCTTGACAAGAAACAGTTAGGAACAGAAGATCTTGCCGCTCTTGAAAAGGGTATCCCCAACCTCCTCCGTCACGTCTCAAATATCAAGAACGTTTACGGTCTCCCCGCAGTCGTTGCGGTCAACCGTTTCCCGACCGATACGGACAAGGAGATCGAGTTCATCATCGCAAAATGCCGTGAGCTCGGCGTAAACACCGTTCTTTCCACCGTATGGGCAGAAGGCGGAAAGGGAGGAGAAGCTCTCGCCAAGGAGGTCGTCCGTCTCTGCGAAGAAGATAAGGGCGATTTCAGATTCTCCTACGACACCGATATGTCGATCACTGAAAAGATCGAGACTGTCGTCAAGAGAATATACGGAGGCGACGGTATTACCGTTATGCCAAACGCAAAGAAGCAGATCGAGCAGCTCACCGCTCTCGGATTTGACAAGCTCCCCGTATGTATCGCAAAGACGCAGTACAGCTTCTCCGACGATCCCACTAAGCTCGGTGCGCCCGAACATTTCAACGTAACGATCAAGAACGTAAAGGTTTCCGCCGGTGCGGGATTGATCGTCGTTCTTACCGGTGA
>JAGHTD010000210.1 GCA_018065475.1 Candidatus Colimorpha enterica | reverse complement strand
CCTTCGCATTGGCAAAGTAGAAATGCAGATGAGCGTCTCTCGTCGGCTCTAACGCCGTTCCTATCGAACTGTCCGAATACCGTCCCGTATCTTCGCTGTCGTCAAAAGCGTAAGCACCTGATGATAAAGCAGAGAAAAGAAGAGCAAATACAAGAAGATATGAAATGAGTTTCGTTTTCTTCATCGCTTATTCCTTTCCAAAAAACAAAAATACTTCTTTTTCAGCTTGTGAGGTCAAAAAATATATTTTCAGACCCGCATCGGACTCACCCCTTTCAAAATTGCAAAACGGTACCCCTGTCATATAATGCGGGGGTACCGTTGAAAACCGTAATTATTACGCAAAAATAGTAGAAATCGCCCGCAGAATATGGTTTAATGTGTTTCGGAATAACTTGCTATCTATAATTATACACAAAAAAACGGGGGAAGTCAAGAGGTTTTCGGTGATTTTTTTGAATAAAATGCGTCCGTGAATAAGAAAAGCGGGAGCGTCGCTCCCGCAAATATCATTCGTTCGCAAACGCAGTCACGATGTTTTCAAGGATGCAGACCACCTTGTCCATTCCCTCGACGGTGATATGCTCGTTTTCGCCGTGGAAGGCGTAGCCGCCGGTGCCGAGGTTGGGGCAAGGAAGACCCATATAGCTGAGCCGCGCTCCGTCGGTGCCTCCTCTTATCGGCTCGATCTTATGCGGTGCGCCGGCGTCGTCGGATGCCTTGCAGGCGATGGAGATTATCTCCTTATGCGGCTCGACGACCTCGTACATATTTCTGTACTGTTCTCTTATCTCGACCGATACCGTTCCCTCTCCGTACTTTTCATTGAGAAGATCGGCGGTATGCTTCATCATATCCTGTCTGAAATCGAAATATCCGGCGCTGTGATCCCTGATTATGTAGCAAAGCTCGGCGTCCGAAACGTCGCCCTTCATATCGGTGAGGTGGAAGAAGCCCTGATAGCCCTCGGTGTTGCGGGGAGTATCTGACGACGGGAGCATGGAATTGAACTCCATAGCGACGAGAGAGGCGTTGATCATCGTGTTCTTTGAGCTTCCCGGATGGACGGAGAAGCCCTTGAACGTCACCCTTGCCGCAGCGGCGTTGAAGTTCTCGTACTCCACACCGCCCTCTTCGCCGCCGTCAACGGTGTAGGCGTATTTCGCACCGAACTTTTCCACGTTGAAGTGATCGGCTCCCTCGCCTATCTCCTCGTCGGGAGTGAAGGCGATCGAGATACTGCCGTGCTTCATATCCTTCAGCTTTTCGGCAAGCGTCATTATCTCTGCAATGCCCGCCTTGTCATCGGCACCGAGGAGCGTGCTTCCGTCGGTGACGATAAGCGTCCTGCCTCTCAGCGACGCAAGGTGCGGGAAATCGGAGGTTTTCAGCGTTCTGCCGCAGCCGAGCGTGACGTCTCCGCCGTCATAATCATTTATAAGTCTGGGCTTGACGTCCTTTCCAGAAGCGTCGGGAGAGGTGTCCATGTGGGCGATGAAGCCGATAGGCGTTACGTTATCGCAGCCGGGTGTTGCGTCGGCGTGGGCGTAAACGTAGCCCTACTCATCCTTTTCCGCCTTGTAGCCGAGAGAGGCAAGCTCACCGACGAGGTAATCTCCGAGGACGAGCTGACCGTCGGTGCTCGGCGTCTTTCCGCTCGTCTCACTGCTCTTTGTTTCAAACGTAACGTATTTAAGAAGTCTTTCGTATGCTTTCATTTCATTATCCTCCGTGTTTTCTCTATTTTACTCCATATCCGGCGTAAAGTCAAGAAATAATTTACAAATAATTCATTAGCGGATATTGTCAAACGCAAAAAAATATGTTATAATGTAAATACAGAAGTATGAGGAGGTAATTCACTATGTTCAAAAAGAAAGAAAACAACACACTTGAGATCCTTCTTAAAGTATTTTTGGCTGTCGGTATCTTAGCCGGTATCGCCGTTATCGCCAAGATCCTTTACGATAAGTATCAGGAAAAGCTCGACATCCTCAATGACGAGGGCTTCGACTGCAATTTCGAATGCCTCGACAATGACGATCTCGACTGCGACTGTGACACCTGCATCTACAACAAATCCTGCACCGAGGCTGCTGCCGAGGACGCTGTCGAAGCTGTTGAAGAGGCAGTTGAAGAAGCAGCGGAAGCTGTTGAAGAAGCAGCAGAAGCAATAGCAGACGCCGAGTAATTTTGCAAAACCGTCTGTAACGCCAAGGTCACGTAAGCTTACAAAAAATCCGCCGGGGAGATCGGAATGATCTCCCCGGCGGATCGTTTTTTTCATTCTACACGGCGTGACGTTATTCGACAGGATATCCGCACAGCCCTTTGAGGTACAAAAGGAGCTTCGGATTGCTGATCTTTATGTCGTCCTTCTGCCCGTAAATATTCCCGTCCTTATCGCGGAACGTTGCGTGCAGGTACACATCGGAGGCGACGTCGGTCAGACCGAGATGCGACCCGTCGGTGAAATATACCGAAATGCCGTAATCGGAAGTCGTGACTCCGGCTTTATGTTTAAGTTTGGATTGGTTATAAAGTGAAGTGAACTCTTTTATCTCCTCATCCGTCAGCCGATATTCCGTGCCATCGTAGAGGCAGGCATTCACGCTTTCTATCATCGAAGGATCGATCTTATAAACGCGGCCGAAAACGGTCTTATCGAAGCGGTAGGGCAGTTTCGGAGCACGTATATAAATGACCGTAAGGACTGCGGCGATCAATACGACCGCTGTGATTGCAAATCCGAGCACCGTCTTTGCTTTTGAAGAAAGTCCTTTTTGCTTTTCGTTCGTCATGATTTCTCCTCCTGTATTTGATTTTCTTTCTTGAACGGATGTCGCTGTGCGAAGAGTTTTTACTGTTTTTCGTTGAAGGCGTCGATGAGCTTCAGCGTGTTATAAACGCCGTCGATGTGGCTTCTCTCGTAGCCGTGGGAAGCGTAAACGCCCGGGCCGATAAGTCCGTGACGGACGTCGTGACCGCTCGAAAGCGTTGTTTCGACGTCGGAACCGTACATCGGGTAAATATCGACGGCATAATCGGCTCCGCACTTCTCCGCCGCGTTGATAAGACGGGTGGTGAGCTCGTAGGAATAAGGCCCTCCCGAGTCCTTTGCGCAGATGGAGACCTTGCGCTCGTTACATTCAAGTCCGTCGCCGACACAGCCCATATCGACGCTGATCGCCTCGGTAACTCCCGTTGGAACGGAAGCCGCGCCTCCGTGACCGACTTCTTCATAGACCGTCACGTGGACGAGGGTGTGTCTGATCGGAGCCGTTCCCGCGTCCTTCAGATACTTTGCGTACGCGATGAGCGTTCCGACCTGGAGCTTGTCGTCGAGAAAACGGCTCTTTATATACCCGTTGTCGGTGACGACGGTCTTCGGATCGAGGCAGACGAGGTCGCCGTTTCTGATACCGAGCGCTGCGGTGTCCTCCTTTGAATATACGTTCTCGTCGAGGACGACCTCCATATTGTCGTAATTACGCTTTTCGTCGTTGAAATTGCGGTTGACGTGCGATGAGGCGTTGCAGAGCTGAACGGTGCCGCTGTACACCCTGCCGTCCCTCGTTATCACTCTTACGTTTGCGCCCTCGGTGCTCTGCGCGTGAAGACCGCCGAGATTCGTCACTCTAAGTCTTCCGCTGCCCTTGATCTCGCAGACCATTAGCCCGAGCGTGTCGGTGTGCGCTTCGAGGAGAAGACCGCCCCAGTCGTCAACACCGCCGAGATCGACGATGACGCCGCCCTTGACGGTTATCCCCGCCTTGTAACCGAGATCGGTAAAACGCGCCTTGACGTGCTCCGCCGCCTTCGTAGTATATCCCGTCGGGCTGTCGATCTTCAGAAGCTCCGTCGCTTCCGCCACCGCCAGCTCGGCGTATTTTCTTTCAAGTTCAACGCTCATATCGTTTTCTCCGTTTCTTTTCGGAATGTTTCGTTGATCCCCGACCATTTTTTGTCCTTGTCGGAAAGGTTGAGGGGTTCGCCGTTGACGGTATATCCGTCGGGGGCGGCGGTGCCCTTGTATTCGCCGGTTATTCCCGGCCATTCAATCCCTATTGCGGGGTCGTTCCATGCGATACCGCCCTCGTCGTTTGGGTGGTAAAAGTCGTCGCACTTGTAGCAGAACTCTGCGACGTCGGAGAGGACGAGAAAGCCGTGCGCAAACCCTTTCGGGATGAGGAACTGCTTCTTGTTTTCCTCCGTCAGCTCGATCCCGTACCACTTGCCGTAGGTTTTGCTTCCGACCCTCAGATCGACCGCAACGTCGAAGACCGAACCCCTTATAGTTCTGACAAGCTTTGCCTGCGGGTACTGCTTCTGAAAATGTAGTCCGCGGAGAACGCCCTTGGTGCTCATGGACTGGTTATCCTGAACGAAGGTGACGATGATTCCCGCCTCCTCCATATCCCGCTGATTATACGTTTCGGTAAAATATCCGCGGGAATCGCCGTGGACGGCGGGCGTTATGACATAAAGGCCTTCGATGCCTCCTACGTTTTTTTCAACCGTTATCTGTCCCATTTTACAGCTTTGCCTCCTGCAAATATCCTTTCACAGCATCCTTCCAGTCGGGGAGCGGCTCAAAACCGTTTTCGGCGAGCTTGCTTTTGTCAAGACGGCTGTTGAACGGCCTTGCCGCCTTGCTCAGTCCGTATTCCGCCGTAGTGACGGGGATCACCTTCGTGTCAAGCCCGTACTGCCTGTAAAACTCACGGCAGAAATCGTACCAGCTTATATATCCGCCCTCGTTGGTCGCGTGATAATATCCGTATTTCTCGGTCACGATCATATCGACGAGCAGGCGCGAAAGGTCGTAGGTGTAGGTCGGAGTGCCGATCTGATCGTTGACCACCCTGACCTCGCCGTGCGTTTTCCCGACGTTTATCATCGTCTTTATGAAGTTCTTTCCGTTGAGCCCCAACACCCAGGCGATACGGACGATGAAGTATTTTTCAAGTATGGAGCTTACCGCGAGTTCGCCCTCGAGCTTGGTCTGACCGTAAACGTTGAGCGGTTTGTAGTCCTTGCAGTCCGGCTTCCACGGCTCGGTTCCCCCGCCGTCGAAAACGTAGTCGGTGGAAAGATAGAGCATTTTGCAGTCAACGGCTTTGCAGGCAAGGGCGATGTTCTCCGTCCCTCCCGCGTTTACCGATCTGACGTGCCCGACCTTGTCGTCGTCCTCCGCCATATCGACCGCCGTCCACGCCGCGCAGTGGATCACCGCGTCGGGTTTTATCTCTTTCAGCGTTCTCATGACGGCTTCACCGTCCGTTATGTCAAGCGGAACGTATGAAGCGTAATTCCCCTCGCCGAGATCCGAGCCGACCGCCGCAAAACCTCTTTTATTCAGTTCGTTCATCACGTCGTGGCCGAGCTGACCGTTGACGCCCGTAACAAATACCTTCATTCGGTTTACATCCTGTTCCCGTACATTTCTTCGTAGTATTTGGTGTATTCGCCGGAGGTGCATTCGTTCATCCAGTCCATATTGTCCTTATACCACTGAATGGTCAGCTTGATACCGTCGGCAAACATCGTCGTCGGACCCCAACCGAGTTCACGGTTTGCCTTGCTCGGGTCGATCGCGTATCTCATATCGTGCCCCTTGCGGTCGCCGACGTGGGTGATGAGCGATTCCGGCTTGCCGAGCTCCGTGAG
>JAGHTD010000259.1 GCA_018065475.1 Candidatus Colimorpha enterica | reverse complement strand
TCGGAGAGCTGACCGATTCGGATATCGAGCAGATCTCCGGGCTCAGCAAATACGTTCTTAACGAGGCGATCGGCGAATATTTCGTCAAACTGCGCAAGGACGTGACCGTTAATCAAGACGTTCTCGACAGATACAAGCTGTCGGAAATTGCGCCGAATCCTTATTTCGGCTACTGATATGAACAACGAAAAAATCATCGGGATATTGAACAAAAAACCGGAGCTGAAGGACGGGCTTTTCATCCGCGGCTTTCTCGTCACCGACGACGAGAGCGTAAACACCTCCGCCTTTCCCTTCTTCGGCGAATGGAAGGAAGAAAGACATTCCTCCTACCGTTTCATCACCCACAGACTGACGGGAATACATACCTTCACCGACCGTGACGGCAGAACGTTCTTCATCTTGGGCCACGCCTACGATCCCTTCTCAATGAAATGGGAGGAGGACGAAATACTCGCCGACCTCTCGGAAGCATACGAAAACGGCGCATATCTTGACAAGATCAACGATCTGACCGGCGTGTTCGTCATCGGTATGATCGACGGTGACAGGATAGATTATCTCGTCGATCCGTCGGGAATGCTGTCCTGCGCATCCGGCCTTGTCGGAGGAAAGTTCTTTCTCTGCTCTCACCCGCAGATCGTCGGAGACGTAAAAGACCTGACGATGGACCCCGACGTAAAGGAGCTTACCGAATACAGGTGGTACGGGCGCGTTATGGGTCCATACCTTCCCGCGGACATGACGCCCTTCAAAGAGCTGAAACGCACAGTACCTGACATCACCTACACTCGCAAAGGAAACGAGATCGTTCACCGCCGCTTCTGGCCCCTCAAAGAGGACGCCGAAAAGACGTCGGACATTCAGACCGCGATCACAGAGGGCGCCGATATTCTCAAAAAGAATATGCTCCTCGTCACGAAGAAGTGGGCAAAGCCGATGATCTCCCTCACCGGAGGCATCGACAGCAACACGACCTTTGCCGCCGCAAACGGGCTTTACGATAAGGTAGGCACCTTCAGCTACGTCTCCGCCGAAAAGGAGATACGCGACGCCGAGGCGGCGAAGACGATCTCGGAGCATTTCGGGGTGCCTCACACCGAATACCACATCCCCGACGACAGCTCTGAGATTCCCGACTTTGAAGAACGCCGGGAGATATTCAGACACAACAACGGCTACGTTGCCGAAGGATACGACAACGAGGTGAGAAAAAGACTGTATCTCCACGATAACAGCGGTTACGACGTCGAGGTCAAATCATGGGTGTCCGAGACGATCCGCGCCTACTGGTACAAGCATTACGGCAGAAAGACTATGCCCAAGCTCTCGCCGAAGCTCTTCCGCAACCTCTACAAGATATTCATTTTCAACCGTAAGCTCGCCCATAAGGTTGACGGATACTTTGAAAAATACATAAAGGAATACGAGTACGACAAGATCCCGTCCTCATATCCTCCCGCCGATATGCACTACAACGAGGTGACTTGGGGAAGCTGGGGAGGAATGTTCATTTCGGAGATGAAATACTGTTTCGACATAACCTTCATCTACAACAACCGCAGGTTCTTCGACGCAATGTTCAGACTGCCGCTTGAAATGAGGATCACCGACGAGCATCATCTGAAAATGAAGGAATACCTCTGCCCCGAGCTATACGATATGCATATCCGTGTGGTCAATATGAAGGAGACCGACACGAGGGCATTCCTGCTTAACGTCATCTTCACGATCAATTCCTTCCTGCCGTTCTGAAACAAAAAAACGCACTTTTGCCAAGCAAAAGTGCGTTTTTGCTATTAACTTATATTTCGAGGAGAACGTCAGCCATCACCTTCATGGCGTTGAGGGTGCTGACGTAAAGGTCGGGGCCGCAGTCGCCTTCAAGCGAGATATAGCCCTCGTAGCCGATGTCCTTGAGCGCCGTGAAGAAGGACTTGACGTCGGCGTGATCGCTTTCGTCCGGATAGAGGCGGTTCCTTCTCGGGCTTGCCGTGTGAACGTGACGAACCATATAGCCGAGGTCACGGAACGTCTGATCGGTGTCGCCGCCGAGGATGGCGTGATAATAGTCTATGCAGAGACCGAGGGCGGGATCTCCGACCTTATTCACGATCTCCGAGATCTCACGGCAGTTGTGCAGGAAGTTTGTTTCCTGAACGCGGAGCGGCTCGATCGACACGCGATAACCCCTTGAAGCGCAGTAAGGAACGACGCAGTTTTTAAGCACTTCGACGAACATATCCTTCGCCTCGTCGACGGGCATACCATCGGGGATATTCCTTGCCGCGCCGCTTCCGAGGGTGATGTGCCTCGAATCGAAGTTCTTTACCTTATTGAGTGCGCCTTCAAGATATTTTTCGAGCTTTCCGTAGCCGTCCTTTCCGCAGATGAGCACCGCGTCGGCGGGGAACATTCCGTTGAAGGAGCAGGAGGTCAGATAATGCCTCTTCGCGTCGTCGAGAATACTGTCAACTTCGCTCTGTTCGAGTGCGTTGAGACCGTAAAGCGACGGCTCGCAGTAGCGGAAGCCGTTTGTGCTTATAGGATCGATGTATTTGTGACCGTTGCCGATACAGCAGGATAATTTCATTTCGTTCACCTTCATCCGAGATCGGGTTTATCTTCAAACGTGACTCTGAAATCCTCGCAGCTGTCGCTCTCGAAGATCACGACCTCGTTCTTTCCCTCGTGAAGGATCGGAGCGGGGACGAAAAGCGTCTTCTGCGGCTTGCTGTCGTTCCAGTATCTTCCGAGGTTGAAACCGTTGACGGTGATGAAGCCCTTGTGGAGACCCTCGGTACGGACGAACGTGTCGGCGGGCTTGCCCTCGACGTCGATTGATCCTTTGATGAACACGGGAGTGTTCTTCGCGGGCTTTTCTTCGGAGTAATTAACGCCGGAAAGGTCGTCCATGGTGAGCGAAATGCTGTCCCAGCCGAAGTGGAACATTCCGCCGAGGCGGATGCCTCCGAGCGCGCCCTTGCGGTCGAAGAGGTATCTGCCGTAGTTGACTCTGCCGCAGTTCTCGACGAGAACGTCAACTCTTGCCTTTTCGCCGAAGCCGAGCTTGATCCTTATCCTGTCTTCTCTGCCGAAGCGGTCGATTATGCCCTTGAACTCGCCGTTGATATATACAAGCGCTCTGTCGTGGACGTTCTCAACGATGATGGAACGCTCCTCAAGCGGGCCGGTGAGGACGGTAGAATAGAGAATGTAGCCGAAATCCTGGCCGACCTCCTCCATGAGCTTCGGAGCCGCGGAGTGGACCTTGGTTCCGATCGAGAGGTTGTCAAAGAGAGGCGCGTAGCCGCTGACCTTCATCTCTCCGTAATCCTTTCTCGGGAGGTTCGAGACCTCTATTTCGGGAATATCCGTTACTTTTGAGAGAGCTTCCCTGATCGCAAAGTAGTTTTCGGTCATATCGCCGTTTTCGGAAACGGGTGAACAGTAATCGTAGCTCGTGACCGTCGGCTCGTAGGTGCCGTCGTAGTTTGCGCCGTTTGTGAAGCCGAACTTCGTTCCGCCGTGGAACATATAGAAGTTGAAGGATGCGCCGCAGTCGATCATCGGCTGAACGTCCTTCATCATATCCTCCGCAGTTCTTACGTGATGCTCGTCGCCCCAGTGGTCGAACCATCCGCACCAGAACTCACCGCACATCGACGGCTGATCGGGTCTGAACTCGTCGAGGACCTTGAACGCGTTTTCGGGGTGGCTTCCGAAGTTTGCGACACATGGATATTCGGGGAGCGTACCGCCGTTGAACATTCCGTATGTCGGGCCGTCGGACGTGTATAGCATACAGTCGGCGCCGTACTCACGGTACATATTTGCGACGGCGTAGAGGTATTCCTTGTCGTCGCCGTAGGAACCGTATTCGTTTTCGATCTGAAGCATGATGATCGGGCCGCCGTTTGTGCAGAGATAGGGTTTAAGACGTGTGATGACCTCTCTGTAAT
>JAGHTD010000166.1 GCA_018065475.1 Candidatus Colimorpha enterica | reverse complement strand
GAAGCGGTAAATTATATAAAGAACGCATTCGGCGCTGACGGAAAGGTGATATGAAATGAAATACGTAAGTACAAGAGGAATGTCTCCCGCGGTGACCTCCGCGGAGGCGATAAAAAAAGGACTGGCTCCCGACGGGGGACTTTATTTCCCCGATGAGATCCCCGTCTTTTCCGACGCGGATTTTGACGCGCTGAAGGATATGTCCTATCCCGAGAGGGCGGCAAAGATAATGCACGCCTTTCTTTCGGATTCATTCTCATACGACGAGCTTCTTTGCGAATGCAGGGAAGCGTACAGAGAGGAGAGCTTCGGCCCTCATCCCGCACCTCTTTCGGAGGTCGGACCTTCTTTGAGAGTGCTTGAACTCTGGCACGGCCCCACGGCGGCGTTCAAGGATATGGCGCTTCAGATAATGCCCCGCCTTTTCGTCCGCTCGGTACGCAAGACGGGCGACGGAAGAAAGGCACTCATCCTCGTTGCCACGTCGGGGGACACCGGCAAGGCGGCGCTTGAGGGATATAAGGATATAGACGGGATAAACATCATGGTCTTCTACCCCGAAAACGGCGTCAGCCGTGTGCAGAAGCTCCAGATGGCGACGCAGACGGGCAACAACGTCTTCGTCCGTTCCGTGAAGGGCAACTTCGACGACGCACAGAACGGCGTAAAGAAGATCTTTTCCGACCCCGACACGGCAGAAAAGCTCGGAAACAAGGGAATATTCCTCTCGTCGGCAAACTCCATAAACTGGGGACGCCTCGTCCCGCAGGTATGCTATTACGTCTCCGCATACTGCGATCTCGTGAAGGAGGGCGACATTGCTTTCGGCGAGAAGGTCAACGTGACGGTGCCGACGGGCAACTTCGGCGACATCCTCGCGGGATATATTGCGAAGAAGATGGGCACTCCGATAGGGAAGCTCGTCTGTGCTTCAAACTCCAACAATGTCCTCACCGACTTCTTCGAGACCGGCACTTACGACCGCAAGAGGCAGTTCTATACGACTGTCTCCCCCTCGATGGACATCCTCATTTCAAGCAACCTCGAGAGACTTCTCTTTATGGAGAGCGACAGCGGGACGGTAAGAGGGCTTATGAAGGAGCTGAGCGAGAACGGGAAATATACGGTCCCGGACGCTCTGCTCGCAAAGATAAACGAAGATTTCTGCGGCATTTACTGCGGCGAGGATGACACTCACGCCGAGATAAGGCACATCGAGACGAAATACGGCTATCTCATCGACACGCATACCGCCGTCGCAATGTACTCTGCCGAGAAGTACGGCGGAGAGGAGAAGATGATCGTCGTATCCACCGCATCTCCATACAAATTCGCTCCCGCCGTATATTACGCGCTTACGGGCGAAAAGACCGAAAACGAGCTCGACTCGATCGACCTGCTCGAAAAGGTCAGCCGCGTTGAGATAACATCTCCTCTGAAAGGCATCGCGGACAGAAAGATCGTGTTCGATCCCTCCGACAGCATTCCGCCGTCGGAGATGACCGCCGACGTCCTGAGATACTGCGGGCTCTGATATGTCTTTATACTGCATAGCGGACCTTCACCTCTCCGAAGCGTCCGGAAAGCCGATGGATATATTCGGCAGGGGCTGGCAGGGCTACAGAAACAGAATAATCGACGAGTGGAACGCCTGCGTCGGCAGTGACGACACGGTCGTCATCCCCGGAGACGTTTCCTGGGGGCTGACGCTTGAAGAGGCGATCCCCGATCTGAAACTGATCGACTCCCTCCCCGGCAGAAAGATCCTGATAAAGGGCAACCACGACCTGTGGTGGCAGTCGCTGACGAAGATCTCGAAAGCGTTGAAGGACAACGGGATGGAGACGCTCTCATTCCTGCAGAACAACGCCGTCAGGATCGGCGACTATACCGTTTGCGGCTCGCGCGGGTGGTTCAACGACGGCAAAAAGGCGCCGTCCGGCTCGGACATAAAGAAGATCACCGCAAGAGAGGCGATACGGCTTGAGATGAGTCTGTCAGACGGAGAGAAAAAAGGTGGGGAAAAGTACGTTTTTCTCCACTTCCCGCCGGTTTACGGCGGTTTCGTCTGCGAGCCGATAATATCGGTGCTCAAAAAATACGGCGTCAGCCGTATATGGTACGGGCATCTTCACAACGTGCCGGATGTTCCTCAGACAATTTACCACGACGGCATTGAAATGGTCATGATCTCGGCCGACCGGCTGGGATTCAGACCTTATCTTATCACAAACGGAGGCAATAATGCTTAAAGAAAAATGGGAAAAGCTGAGCGCAAGGCTCTTATACTTATGGCAGAATTACAGTTTTCTGCTCGTGGCGTTCATTATCCCGCTTCTCCTTCAATGGATGATATTCATAGCGATGGAGGTCTGGCCCTTCGGCACCTCCTCTGTCCTCGTCCTTGACCTTAACGGTCAGTACGTCTATTTCTTCGAGGACCTCAAAAGAAAGGTGCTTGGAGGCGGTTCTCTCGTCTATACCTGGTCGAGGGCGCTCGGCGGCGAGAATATGGGTATTTACGCCTACTACCTCGCAAGCCCCTTCTCCTTCCTCATCTGCCTGTTCTCGGAAAATCATACCACCGAGTTCCTTCTCCTTATGGAGCTTCTCAAGACGGGATGTATGGGAGCGACGATGGCGTTCTATCTCCACAAAGCGAGAAAGTCGAGATCGATAAACGCGATCATCTTCTCCACCTGCTACGCGATGTCCGCCTACGCGGTCGTTTACAGCCACAACACGATGTGGATCGACTGCGTGATCCTTCTCCCCCTCCTCACCCTCGGTATCGAAAGTCTCATCAAGGAAAAGAAGTTCATCCTCTTCGTCTTCTCGCTCGCGATGTCCCTGCTCACCAGCTTCTACATCGGCTACATGGTCTGCATCTATACGGCGATCTACTTCTTCTACTACTACATCGCTCACGACAACCACAGCGAGAACAACTTCTGGCTTGAGGACAACCATTTCTGGAAGTCGCTCGGCAGGATAGCGTTCTTCTCGGCGATAGCGATCTCGATAGCCATGATCATCGTATGGCCCGCATACACCTCGCTCCAGTTCGGTAAAAACACGTTCAGCACCGTCAACTGGAACTTCGGTCAGCGTTTCGACCTGCTCGACTTCATGGTCAAGCTGTTCCCCGGTTCCTACGATACGGTAAGGCCCGAAGGTCTTCCCGTCGTTTACTGCGGAACGGTCATGCTTCTCCTCGTCCCCATGTACTTCCTCTCGTCGAAGATCCGTTGGCAGGAACGGCTTATGGGCGGAGTTATCCTCCTCGTCTTCCTCCTTTCCTTCAACACGCACGCGATCGACGTCGTATGGCACGGCTTCCAGAAGCCGAACTGGCTGAACTACCGTTACAGTTTCATGTTCATCTTCCTCACGCTCGTCATGGCGTACAAGGCGTTCACGACGCTCGAAAGCTCAAATTACAAATATCTCGCGATATTCTGCGGTGTTTACGTAATACTGCTGATGTTCATTCAGAAGCAGGACTACGAGTTCCTCAACGACTTCTCCTGTATATGGCTGTCGGTGCTCTGCGTGATCGCGTTCACGGTCGCCCTGTTCTTCGTCAAGTCGAACAACACGAAGGGGCTCGGGGCGATAATAGTGGCGGCGTTCTGCTGTCTTGAACTGTTCGGCGCGGGGCTTCTCAATCTGATCGCCCTCGATGACGACGTCGTCATCAGCCGCCGCACTTCCTACAACGACTTTATGGACAAGGCGCGTCCCTCCGTCGAATGGGTCAAGGAGCACGACCAAAGCGAGTTCTACCGTATGGAGAAGGACTTTCACAGAAAGGTCAACGACCCGATGACGCTCGGCTTCTACGGAATATCCAACTCCACTTCGACGCTCAACAAATCTGTCATCGACCTGCTCCACAGCTACGGCTACGCCTCAAAGTCCCATTGGTCGAAGTACCTCGGAGGCAACCCGGTTTCCGACTCGCTCCTCAACATAAAGTACGTCGTATCAAAGGAGCTTTCGTCCACCGATATAATGAAGAACATCCACGTCGATTCCGACAACGGATACACGGTCTTTGAAAACCTTTACGTCCTCTCGCTCGCTTACGCGGCTGACGGAGACCTCGCCGATTTCGAGATCACCGACTACAAGAGCGCGTTCAGGGCTCTCAACGCTTTGACGCAGGCGATCGCCGGAAGCGAATACGAGGGCAAAGAGCTGTTCAAAGAGCTTACGCTCTTGAATACGGAGATGACAAACGTCAAGACCGGCTTCACCACTCAGCACAGAAAGTACAGCAAGGAAGACGAAAAGGCGGCTGCCACCATCGAATATACCGTTGCGGTCAAGGGCGGAGTACCCGTCTATATGAACATCCCGACCGACTACCCGAGAGAGGCAAAGCTGAAGGTCAACGGCTCGTCGAGAGGTTACGTCCTCGGAAACGAGACCGACCGTATCATATCCATCGGTACCTTCGACGAGGACTGCGAGATCACGGTGACGGTCGAGCTCCAGGACGAGCCGATCTACATTATGACCAACCAGGATTACTTCTTCTACCTCGACGAAGAGCTGTTCAAAGAGATGTATTCCGATCTCCGCAAGGGCAACCTCAACATCACGAAGTTCGAGGACACCCACATCGAGGGCGATATCACGGTGCCGGAAGGCAAGAAGCTCATCTGCACGTCAATCCCTTACGACAAGGGTTGGCATATACTCGTTGACGGCGAGGAAAAGGAGCTTATCAAGGTAGAGGGCGCGCTCATCGCCGTTGAGGCGGGCGCGGGATACCACACCGTAGAGATGACCTACTGCCCCGACTGCTACAAGTACGGCGGGATCATCTCGATATGCGGCGTCATCGTCTATCTCGTATGTATAGGGTTCTATATTTACGGCAGGCGCAGGGAAAAGAAGCGCTGGATCGCCGAAAACCCGATATACTGATAAAAAAGCCCTCGAAAGAGGGCTTTCGCTTAAATTATGAAAAGAAAGATTTTTCTTGCTTCGGCAGCGGTCCTGCTAACCGTTGCCGCGGTCTGCTCCGTCGTTCTCGTTTCCGTCATTCGCGGCGGAAGCGGGAAAAGCGGACTGCTTGAAGTGTATTATTTCAACGTCGGCCAGGGGGATTCCTCCCTTGCCGTCTTTCCCGACGGCACGACGGTGATGACCGACACCGGGAGCGGCGGCGGTTTTCTTCCCGAATACTTCTCCTCGCTCGGGATAAAAAGGATAGACTGTCTGATCCTCACTCATCCCCATTCCGACCACGTCGGCGGAGCGGGAAGCATAGCGGATAAGCTCGACGTCGGTATGATAATCA
>JAGHTD010000251.1 GCA_018065475.1 Candidatus Colimorpha enterica | reverse complement strand
ATTCGACTCCATCCATTTTGGTGGAGATGATGGGAATCGCTACGGCGTTATCACGCCTACACGCCCACGTCGGCGAAAAAGCCACACCGTGGCTTTTTCTTCCGAGACGCTCCGCGTCTCTCCCTCCTTTTCAATTCCCTTCATTTTATTCAAATCGAAAAGGGACGCTATGCGTCCCTTTTCGATTTGGTGGAGATGATGGGAATCAGAACCAAGCGACGGGTTGACAGTTTGCAATAGTCGTTAGTTCTCTGCCGTCGCATCCCTGCTTCGCAGGTGGGTTCGATTGATCGTTTTCTTTCAAAAGCAAAAGACCACACGAGGTGGTCTTTTGCTTTTGGTGGAGATGATGGGAGTCGAACCCATGTCCGAAAACCGTTCCATGCTGCTTTCTACGTGCTTATTCTTTTCTGAGATTTCCCGTTCGGTACGGAAAAGACAAGATCCCGTCCGGTATTCCTTTTATCCGTGACTGTTATAAGGACACTCGCAGTTCACGTGCACCGACTCATGACGCCCAATCCCGACCGTCGGTAACTCCGGGTTGAACGGGCGGCGTAATGACGCCGCGGCCTGCCGTTTAGGCAGCGATTAAATCGTTATTAGCGTTTAATTTTAAGGTTGACACGGATTAAAGAGTCGCATCGGCTCTGCACGCTTACCTCACTTCGCAATCCCCGTCGAAACCATTGCACCCCCATAAAAGCCGCAAAATGCGGCGTTTTTCAGAATGTTCTGATCCAGTTTATAGAATCGCGTACCCAGTGCTGGTAGTCCGGCTTGCACTGCGCGTCGTAATATGCCGTGTAGTTCGTGCATATCGACAGACCGTGCGGGCCATCCTTGAATATGTTGAGCTCAAACGGAACGCCGTTCTTCGACAGTGCCTCTGCAAAAACGAGGGAGTTGATGACCGGAACAGCAGGATCGTTTGACGTTGCCCAAATAAATGCGGGAGCGGTGTCCTTCGTCACGCGGTTTTCGAGCGAAAGATATTCCTGCATTTCGGGAGTTTCGAGATCCTGAAGAAGGTGATTGAAGCTGCCGCCGTGGGTGGGTACCATACGGGAGATGACGGGATAACCGAGGATCATTCCGTCGGGACGGTAATTTGCGGTATCTCCTCCGAGGTTTTCTCTCACTTCCTTTGAATCGAACATCGTGCCTATCGAAGCGGCAAGGTGACCGCCTGCCGAGAATCCGCAGACGAAGATCTTATTCGGGTCGATGAGCCACTTTTCGGCGTTTTCCCTTACAAGTGCAACGGCTTCTGCCGCCTCGCAGAGTGCCTGAGGGAACTTTGCTCCGCATCCGTCGTCACAGCTGTATTCGAGTACGAATGCCGCAATTCCGTCAGCCGCGTATTGAAGCGCGACCGGCTCGTCCTCTCTGAATGAGCGGAACGCATATCCGCCTCCGGGACAGATGATGACTGCGGGCATATCGTTTATTCTCGGAAGCTCTTTTGAACCCTCGGGAATGTAGCATTTCAGATACGGCTCGTAATTTCCGGCACCCGAGGTGCGGACATTCAGCTTGATATTATCAAAAATCATGACTTTTCCCTTTCATAACCTTTTCTATCTGACGTTCGGAGTCGCGCTTTGCGGCGTCCTCGCGCTTATCGTACAGTTTTTTACCTACGCACAGACCGAGCTCCACCTTGACGTACGAACCCGAGAAATACAGCGACAGCGGGACGAGGGTATAGCCCTTCTGCCCGACGAGACCGAACAGTTTGTTGATCTCCCTGCGGTGCATAAGCAGTTTTTTCGGCCTGAGCGGATCGCGGTTGTAGATGTTTCCCTGCTCGTACGGGCTGATATGTATGCCGTACGCCGTGAGTTCACCGTTCTCGATCCTTACGAACGAGTCTTTGAGGTTGACCGAGCCCGCACGGAGGGATTTGACCTCCGTACCCGCGAGGACGATTCCCGTCTCGTAGGTCTGCTCCACAAAGTAGTCATGGCGCGCCTTTTTGTTCTGTGCAATTATCTTTCTTCCGCTTTCTTTCGCCATAACTTCCTCCGTAGCGGTATATTATACCACATCCTCATCGGAATGTCAAGATTCTTCCTCTTCGTATTGCTCAAATATTCCGCCGTTTTCCATAGCCGTGAATATGCGGTGCTTCAAACCTTTGTTGTTCCTGTCGAGATCGGCGACGAGCTGATGGACGGTTTCCCTCTCCGTGTGCTTATCCTCCGGGCAGAGGGACGGCAGAACGGGGAGACTGTTCTTCGACATAAAATACCTGATATCCTTCTCGGGAAGGTAGAGAAACGGCCTTATCAGCGTTATGTTCTTCCTCGAAAGGTATGTGACCGGAAGGAACGCCGAGAGGCGTCCTTCGTTGAAAAGATTGAGCATAAAGGTGTCGATCACGTCGTCGTAGTGGTGGCCGAGTGCGAGCTTATTGCACCCCATCTCCTTCGCCGTATCGTGGAGTATTCCCCTCCTCATCCTTGCGCAG
Source organism: Candidatus Colimorpha enterica (assembly GCA_018065475.1). Lineage (GTDB taxonomy): Bacteria > Bacillota > Clostridia > Oscillospirales > CAG-272 > Colimorpha_A > Colimorpha_A enterica. The sequence goes on along the minus strand of JAGHTD010000251.1, from coordinate 970 downwards.
AGCGAGCAGGGGTTGCTCTCTTTTCTGTCTTCAAATATCAGCTTTGCCAGCTGAGTATCGACTATTCTGTACTCTATCCCGTTTTCGGCGCAGAAATCGCCGATAGGTGAATAATCAGCTCCTTCAAACCCCATCGAGACCGTGATCCCGCAGAGCGTGAAATGCTTGGGATAAAACATACGGAGATTGATCAGAGCCGCGAGAAGGGCGATCGAATCCTTCCCTCCCGACAGACCGACGGCGATCTTATCGCCTTCCTCTATCATCCCGTATTTGTCAACGGCGCGCCTCGTACAGCTGAGGACGTGCCTGATACTGTTGAACTCCATCAGTTGCTCCCGAACGAAAGAAGGTCGTTAAGCAGCTTTTTGCTGTTTTCGTATAATCTTTCGGCGTTCTTTCTTCCCGTGAATGCCGAGGCGGTGGAAAGCACGCAGAAGCATATCCTCGTATCCTTCGGCAGCTTTGACGCATTGTCGAAGAAGCCGGCAAACTCCGTGTCGCCGAGATATATCGAATACTCGTCGGCAAGGCAGGACGGTACGCTGTCAAGCACTTCGCTGAGCTTCTCGAGCGTACCGTTGCTCCTGAGCATACGATACCAATACTCGTCAAGCAGAAGAAGCGACGAATCCCCGGCAAACACCTGCTGGGAGAAACTCTGCTCGGTATTTGCGACCGTATATGGGGAATAAAGAAGCTCGTCCGCAACGGTGAAATCCTCTCCGAGCGCCGCCTTTATCTGTTCGTCCGTGAAGGACGGCATCGCTACCACGTCGATGTGCTTTTTCCCGTCGCCGTCGTAGTCGTCACTCATTATCTGTGAAAACTCACCCGACATAATTCCGACCTCGGTGGGGCCGATAAGGTGGGGTCCCGCATAGTGTTCGTGCGCATCGTTCTTCTCATTTCCGGACGACTGAATAATTGAGAAAAGTATGACGGCGATGAAGAACTCCGACACGATGAC
>JAGHTD010000094.1 GCA_018065475.1 Candidatus Colimorpha enterica | reverse complement strand
GTAGGCACCGCAGATCGGGCAGTACAGAGTAGAGAAAAGAGAGCCGCATTCGGGGCATTTGTTGAGCTCGTATATTTCGTTGTCTTCGGGATAAGTGAACTTTGCCATCTTCGTTTCTCCGTTTTCGGATTATACGCACAGCGTACATTTATATTATAATATAAAAATCCCGCGTTGTCAATAAATCAGCGCATCAAAACTGCGATATGCAGATTATTGTTGGCGGGATTTGTGTTTTTGAGAAAGAAAACGGCATAGCCCGGGGGCTATGCCGTGATTTTCTTCTTTTCCGAAGCCGTAATTACTTGATCTCGACTTCTGCGCCTGCAGCCTCAAGATCCTTCTTGAGCTTCTCAGCGTCGTCCTTGGAAACGCCTTCCTTGATTGCCTTAGGAGCGGCCTCAACGAGGTCCTTAGCATCCTTAAGTCCAAGACCGGTGATTTCACGGACAGCCTTGATAACGTCGAGCTTCTTTGCGCCGAAGGATTTGAGAATGACGTCAAACTCAGTCTTCTCTTCCTCAGCTGCTGCAGCGGGAGCTGCTGCGCCGCCTGCAACTGCAACGGGAGCTGCAGTTACGCCGAATGCTTCTTCAAGTCCTTTTACGAGATCGTTCATCTCGAGAATGGTAAGACCCTTGATTTCCTCAAGGAGTGCGAGTGTCTTTTCGCTAGCCATAATTTTTAATCCTCACTAATTTTTTTATTTTTATTCGGAACGGGATGTTAACCGGGCGAGTGTTCCGCTTTCGACCGGATCACGCAGAGATTATTCTGCAGCTGCTTCAGCAGCGGGAGCCTCTTCGGCAGGAGCTTCGCCGCTCTTGTCGATGATGGCCTGAAGAGCATAAGCGAGCTTGTAAAGCGGGTTCTGCATTCCGAGCATAACCTTGCATACGAGCGTCTCCTTGTTGGGGATGTTCGCAAGCTCCATAACCTTGCTCTGGTCAAGGATTTCGCCGTCAACGAAACCGCCTCTGATCTCAAATGACTCGATCTTCTCAGCATACTGCTTGAGGATCTTTGCGGGAGCAACCGCGTCCTTTTCGCTGAGAGCGAATGCCGTCATTCCGCCGAGGAAGTCCTTGATTCCGGCAAGACCGGCAGCCTCGCAGGCACGCGCGGTCATGGTGTTCTTGTAAACCTTGTAGTCAACACCTGCTTCACGAAGCGCCTTACGAAGGGCTGTATCGTCAGCGACGGTGATGCCGGCATAGGAAACAACGACACCGGAAACAGAAGATTTTACTTTTTCGGTAAGTTCGTCGGTAGCGACTTTCTTCTGTTCGAGAATCTTTGCACTTGGCATGGATTTTTACCTCCTGTAATTAGTATGGAGGGCATAAAAAAATGCCCACAGTATCAACCGCGGACAAAAAACGTTAATCACATAATTTCGCGAAAACCTCGGCAGGGAGCCTAAAGGTTAGGCAATTACTTTGACCTGCTGTCTTAAGTTGACGCTTTATTATACTACATCGGATCCTATTTGTCAACAGTCCGGCAAAACGTTTACAATTTGTTAACATCTTGCCGGGCGTTGTTATTTTATCAGGTGCATCTTACGGAGAATTATATTGCAGGACTTGGCGATGAACATACCGGTCAGCATGATTTTGTTCTTCTGATCCTTCCTTATCTTCTTTTCGATCTCCCTGTCTTCATCCTTTTTCGTCAGCATTGCGCGGAACATCGCGTCGATCCAGGTGTCGCCTCTCTGATAACGGAACTTCCCTATTCTCTTGTGAAGTACTGAGGAAATATACTCCTCCATTATTTTATACATACAGCTGTCGCCGTAAAGGACGTTTTTTTGCTTGATGAGCGACTGATAATTCGTGCCGTCCTTTTTTGTCACCGAGCGGTGATGGCTGACGACCTTGGGGTCGGCATAGACCTTTCCCTTCCCGTAAAGAATAAGGATAAGGGGCTGATCCCATATCATGGGATGGGCATCGTAAAAAAGCGAAAAATCCTCGTCGGGGTACTCTTTGAAAATATTTCTGAAAACCCACGTGTCTGTCGAGGAAGGCAGTCTGTCTCTGAAATACCTTGACGAAGTGAAGTCGTCAATGGTGAAGACCTTGGGCTCCGTCCTGTTCCTCATCAGAGTGTCGGAGGTGGGTATCTCGCCGTGCTCGCAGTAGGAATTGCAGGTCATACCGATATATTCCGGGTGAGATTCGAGGAATGAAACCTGGTAGGAAAGCTTGTTTTCGTCGTCCCAGAAGTCGTCGCCTTCGAGGATGGCTATGTACTTTCCGCGGCATTCGCGCATTACGCCGTACATATTACGGCTTCCGCCGACGTTCTTCTCTCTGACGATATGGCGGATAATTCCCGGGTATCTGTCACGGTATTCGTCTATGACGGCAGAGGAGCCGTCGGGAGAGCAGTCATCGCATATTACTATCTCGTATTCAAAATCCGTCTTCTGCGAGAGAATACTGTCGAGAAGAGGACGGAGATATTTTTCCATATTATAGGTGATGACCGCAACGCTTACAAGACACATATCAAAACCTTTTCTTTATTTCGGAAAATACCCTTTCGCAGTTTTTGCCGTCGCGGAGAACGTAGAAGCTTCTCATACGGCGGGTGTATTCCTCCGGATTTGCAAAGGAGGAAACGGCGTACCTTTCAAGCTTGGAAGCAAGAGCGGACGCGTCGGAAACCACGGGGCCGAAGCCGTCCCGTTCAAAATCGAAAAACGAGCGTGAATACTGTTTTTTGAAGAACTCTTCGCTGTCGAACTGATAGTATATCACCGGCTTGTCCATATATGAGAAATCGAAGTGGACGGAGGAATAATCGGTGATGAGAAGCTCCGACGACGCCAGAAGCTCCTGTATATCGTACTGAGTATCGGACGATACGACGACGATGTTTTCGCAGTCGGTCACAAACTCGTGAGCATATTGCTTCATATTGTCGTGAAGATAGAAGACGAGCGTGAGAGAGTGCTTTTCAAGCACCTTTTTCAGCTCTTCGCTGCATAGAAGCGACTGATACGCCATGAAATAATCCGTTTCGGTGAAGACGGTGTCAGCGTTCTGCGTGAGATAAAGTCTCCACGTAGGCATGAGGACTATCTGATTTTTCTTTCTCTCTGCCCCGTACCAGCGGTCAAGGCGCGGGAAACCGGTATATGCAACCTCGTCTTCGGAATAGCCGTAATTTTCTTTCACGTTGCGGTATTCGGGTTCTCCGCTCGTGATGAACAGGTCGATGTCGGTGTATTTCTTGAGGCAGAACTCGGCTATACCGTACGAAACGCCGTGAGGGATGAAAACGTCCCTGAATCCGAAAAGCTTTTTCAGTCTTCTCGTCGTCTGAAGCGAGTCGGGAGGACAGCATCCGTTTACGTGCGCTGAAATATGAACTTTCGACAGCAGGAAGTAAAAATAGTGTTTGAGACTTCCGAAGGCGATGATGTTGCCGTAAAGAGAGACCTTTTTCTCGTCGGGAGCGCCCTTTCCGATAA
>JAGHTD010000061.1 GCA_018065475.1 Candidatus Colimorpha enterica | reverse complement strand
TTATTTAAAAGTTTATGCCTCACCGTAGCGGCGGGAGGAGCAAGCCGAGCGAATGCTAAGCTCGTGGAGCGCGAAGCGCGTAGCTGACCTCCCCTACGGAGTTGATTTAGCCTCCCCTGTGCAAGGGGAGGGGGACCGCAGAGCGGTGGAAGGGTTGTTGTCGGCAAAAAGTAACATCAGCCCGAAACAACCTCTCAGTCTCGCTACGCTCGCCAGCTCCCCTTGCACAGGGGAGCCTATACCTATCCCGTAGGGGGAAGGCACACATCACGTGCGTCAGCACGCATCACTGCGTCGAAGACGCTCATCACTGCGCTTGCGCACATCACGCCGCAGGTGTTTTTCATCTCTTTGCCTTCTTTCTCTTGAAAAAGTATGTTGCCAAACGGGCAAAAATGTGATATAATATAAAATAATCACACAAACACCCGACGAAAGGGGCGTGAAGAATGAACATCGTAGTATATCTCGGGGCGAGCGACGGCTTTGACGCAGAGTTTCAGAGTGCCGCGACGCGTCTCGGCGAGATGATAGCCGAGAGCGGGAACACCCTCGTTTACGGCGGGTCGAAGTCCGGACTTATGGGCCGGCTGGCGATCGGCGCGCTCTCAAAGGGCGGGCGTGTGATCGGTATCGAGCCCCGCATTTTCATCGACGACGAGAGGCAGCTCGACGATCTGACCGAGCTCATCGTCACCGACACCTTCACCGAACGCAAAACGAAGATGAAGGAAATGGGCGACGCCTTCATCGCCTTTCCCGGCGGCACTGGAACGCTTGACGAGATAAGCGAAATCATGTGCGACACCTCGCTCGGTTTCTCCTCGAAGCCCTGCGTACTCCTCAACCTCGACGGCTATTACGACGGGCTGAAAGCCCTGCTGTCGAAGGCGGTCGAGAAGGGTTATTCGAGCGAAAAACGCCTTTCGGGGATCACCTTCTGTTCCTCGGTCGAAGAAGCGATGGAGCTTATAAATGGAAATTGAGACTCTGAACGGGCTTTTTGCGGTGGCAAAACTGCCCTCCGCCGAAAAAATCGACCTTTCGCGCGAGTTCACCTTCCTTTCGGTGACCGACGGGGAGATCTCCCTCCTCTGCCGTGAAAACGACCTTCCCGACAACTGTCTGACGGCCGAAAAGGGCTGGCGGGGTTTCCGTGTCTGCGGGACGCTCGACTTCTCGCTCGTCGGCGTTCTGTCGGCGATCTCCACGGCTCTCGCAGAGAAAAAGATCGGGCTCTTCGCCGTCTCCACCTACGACACCGACTATATTTT
>JAGHTD010000235.1 GCA_018065475.1 Candidatus Colimorpha enterica | reverse complement strand
TCCCCGTAGTAATCGTAGCCCCATATTTCGCTTATAAGGCGTTCTCTTTTGAGGGCGATGTTCTTGTTCTTGATAAGATAGAAGAGAAGATCGTATTCCTTGGGCGTCATCTCGGCGCGCTGACCGTCGATTGTCACGATCCTTGCGTCAAAATCTACCTTCATACCCTCAGAGACGAAGACGTTTTCCTTTTTCTCGTCCCGCTTCGGGGAATTGTAGCGCTTGACGACCGAGTCTATGCGGAGCATAAGCTCGCTTGCCGAAAACGGCTTGACGATGTAGTCGTCGGCGCCTATTCTGAAACCGTTTATCCTGTGGTATTCCTCGCCCATCGCGGAAAGTATCATGACCGGAACGTCAGAGAACTCCCTGATCAGTTTAAGCGCGCTGATACCGTCGAGAACGGGCATCATTATATCCAAAATAACGACGTCGAAGCTCTTTTCACGGCAGAGGCGCACCGCCTCAGCACCGTCGGCACACTCGGTCACGCTGTGACCTTCAAAAAGCGCGCGCTTCTTTATGAGCTCGCGTATCATTTTTTCGTCGTCAACCACAAGGATCTTATACATATCTTATCTCCAAAATATTATGAAACGTGGGGCAGAGAAGGTCTGCCCCGCGTTTTATGTCAGTTGTTTTTCATTTCGGTAAGGACGATCTCAACGGTCACGAGCTCGGCTCTGCCGGTCTTTCCTATTCTTGCGACCTGGATCTTGACGGTGTCTCCTACCTTATAGTCGAGAAGAAGCTGTCTTATATCGGCAACGGTGGATATTTCGACCGAATCAATGGAGACGATACGGTCCCACTGCTTGAGCTGATCGTCCTCCGCCTCTTCGATATATACGCCGTAGTCGGTGATGTATCTTCTGTACTGGATGTAGTTGAGGTAATTGTCCTGCGTGATCTCTCTCAGCGTTACACCGATCTTTACACGTCCCGAAACGTAGCCGTTCTTGACGAGCTCTTCAAATACCTCCATGGCACCGTTGATCGGAATGGAGAAGCCGAGGCCCTCGATACCGGAGCCGCTGGATTTTGCGTTCACGATACCGATGAGATTGCCGGACATATCGAAGAGACCGCCGCCGGAGTTGCCGGGGTTGATTGCGGCGTTGGTCTGGAGAAGATCGTATTTCAGACCTTCGATGAGGATCTCGCGCTCAAGTGCGGAGATGATACCGTCGGAGACGGAACCGCCGAGCTCGCCGAGGGGGTTACCTATGGCGATGACTCTTTCGCCTACTACGACCTTCGAGAAATCGCCTACGGGAGCGGTCTTGAGCCCGCCGACGTCGATCTTGACGTAGCCGACGTCGGTCATGGTGTCGTATGCGAGGGCGGTCGCCTTGTATTCGCTTCCGTCGGTAAGTCTGACGGTAACGGTCGTTGCGCCTTCGATGACGTGCGCGCAGGTGATGATGTACGTTCCTCCGTCTGCGGTAGAGGAGATGATGACGCCGGAGCCGGCGCCTTCGGTGACGTACTGCCCGAATACGGGGCTGTGCGTCTCGGTCTCGGTGTTGATCTCGACGACGGTGTCGAGTGCGACCGACGCCGCGTAAGCCGCGTCACCCTTGTCGGTTACGACGGGTCTGTCCTCGCCGCTATGGTTGATGACGATACTGCCGTTTCCGGACGGGGTCGTTCCTTTGTTCACCCTCGAGAAGAGGATGGCGGAGAAAAGCGCACCCGATAGGATCGAGATCACGATACCTATCGCCACCATTCCGATGACGAAGCCCTTGGACGTACCCTTCTTCTGCTTCTGAGCGGGAGCGGCCTGCTGGTAGTAGTTGCCGTACTGAGGGTTCTGATACTGCTGATAGACGTTCTGCTCGGGGCGGTACTGATACTGCGGCTGACTGTACGTCGGCTGAGTATATACCGGCTGAGAATAGGTCTGCGGACGGTACTGATTGGCGGTCTGCTCGGGACGGTTTTCCGCCGGCTGATCGTTATTCACGTTGTTGTTTTCAAAATCATTCATAATAAATGATCCTTTCAGCTTTGATTTGATTATATTATACTATCGCAATGTGACGATATTATGAAGAATGAAAGAAAATATTGCAAAAATCGTTTTTTTGTGTTATAATCTACTGTGATAAGTTATAATGGAGAAAAAGCGATGAAAAAAACCGCGGTTATCACAGGTGCTTCGGGCGGAATAGGGAGCGCAACGGCTCTTCTTTTCGCCGAAAAAGGATATAATATCGTGATCGGCTATTCATCGAACGCGGAGAAGGCGGACGAACTTAAAGATCGTATTCTTTCTCTCGGTGCCGATGCCGTGACCTGCCGTGCCGACATGGGCGATCCCGACGAAGCGGGGCTTCCCGTAAGGACGGCGATCGACGTTTTCGGCTCGGTTGACTGTCTTATTAACTGCGCGGGCATTTCCGTCACCGAGCTTATCCAGCTGACCGGCACCGACACGGTAAAGCGTGTCCTCGACGTCGATCTTCTCGGCACGGTCATCTCCTGCCGCGAGGCGGTGCCATATATGAT
>JAGHTD010000036.1 GCA_018065475.1 Candidatus Colimorpha enterica | reverse complement strand
GTTTTTGTGGTGCGGACGTCGGCACAGCCGGCAGATACCGCGGCGGTTATCTCGTTCTCGTTAAGCCCTGCGGCGCAAAGCTCTGCGGCAAGGCGGCGAAGTTCTGTCAGACGTTCACGAGCCCGCGCCTTTATCGCATCACGCGCTCCGACGGTGACGTAGCATCCGCTTCCGGGTGCGGAGCACATAACGCCTCTCCGCGCCAGCTCGGCGTATGCCTTCTGTATCGTGTTCGGGTTGATACCGAGCGTGACGGATAGCTCGCGCAGTGACGGGAATGTGTCTCCGGGGAACAGGACTCCCGTCAGTATCTCTTTTTCATATCCGTCCGCGATCTGCTCATATACGGGTTTGGCAGACAGTTTGTCGATCAGAAGCATAGATTTTTTCCTCCGCATTAACTGCACTATCTCACATAGTGCAGTTTAATTATACCATAGGACGTATCGGTTGTCAAGGGGGTATTTTGATTTTTTTTTTGAAAAATATCGATTTTTTTGTCGGGAATAATTCGGTGAGGCATCCTGCATTTTGCCGCCCGAAGCGCGTTTTTCCTTTTCCTCTTGACTTCACGGCGGGATTATGGTATAATAGAAGCGAAAAAGGTCGAAAATAATCTGCTTCCTGCAAAACGGAGGATAAGATGAGAAAGTCAATGTTAAAAAAGACGTTTGCCGCAGTCCTTTGCGCCGTCACGCTTTTTTCGGTGCTGTCGCTGTCGGTCAGCGCGGATATAGGACCGAAGCCGTCGGTCAACGTATCGTTTCCCGATCTCGGGGACACGCTTTGCTACGCGACGCTGCTGTCGAAAACCGAGAGCACCGGCCCCGCCTCGGTGTGGAGCGGGGAGGAAAAGGACGCCCGCCACAACGAAAATCCGAATTACGAATACCTCGACTACGGCTACGATATTTGGAAGGCGTTCGTCGATTACGACGAAAAGGATCCCTTTTTCTTCCTTCAATGTATATGGCAGGTGAACGGGACGAAGGAGCTCAACTGGACGTATTACCCGCCGAGCGAGTTCAAGGTACTGCTTTACTTCCCCGAAACGGGCGAGTATTCGGTCAGCGAAGTGTTCGGGCGTTACGCCTTTGACAGCTATTTCACCGTAAGGACAGAGGGAACGAGGTTCTCCGTCGAATACGACGAGAAGCTCAGCTCAAATGACAGAATAAATGCCTATAAGTCGTACAATTACGGAAAGGAGCTTGTCTCCCTCGCCGTACGCATCGTCCTCACTATCCTCATTGAGATCCTGATAGGTCTTCTCTTCGGGTTCAGGGCAAAAAAGCAGATTCTCACTATTGCCGCCGTCAACGCCGTCACGCAGATAATTCTCAACGTCCTGCTCAGCGTTCTCTATATAAATCGCGCTCCCGACGTTTTCGTTTTCCTTTATTTCCTCTGTGAGGTGATCGTATTCGTCATCGAGGCGGCGGTCTATTGCAGACTTCTGAAGAAAAACGGCGCAAAGGAAAAGAGCAATATCTACTACGTTCTTTATTCTCTTGCCGCAAACGCGGTATCCTTCGCCGTCGGCTGGCTGCTTGCTTCGGTCATACCCGTGATTTTCTGATAAAAAAGCCCCTCGCTACCGTGTGTTCTTAAGGACGGTTTTGCAAGTTAACCGCCACAGAATGTCGTGAGTAGGTGCGCACATAGTAAAAAGAAACAGGCTGAGAAACAAATCAGACTGTTTTCTTTTATTCAGTTGGTTTTTACAAAAGGCACGTAGTGATGTTTGCCCTGACGGGCAAGTGATGTTGCTCGCTATGCTCGCAGTGATGTTTTTGCTTTGCAAAAG
>JAGHTD010000051.1 GCA_018065475.1 Candidatus Colimorpha enterica | reverse complement strand
CACATTCTAAACCGTTAGCTCGTAGGGGAGCGCCTTGGTGCTCCCGTCTGATGACTGACGATTATTGATTTATTCTAAATAGAGTTCCGTATATTCGTTTGTTTTTCCTCGGCGGGAGCAAGCCCCTGCCATACGGGGTATGAATAGGCTCCCCGAGATGCGAAGCATCTCTTGCAAGTGGGAGCTGGCGAGCGTAGCGAGACTGAGAGGTTGTTTAGGACAATAGTAACATCCTTCAATAAACAACCCTTCCACCGCTTCGCGGTCATCGAGATGAGCTTGCTCATCTCTACCCCTATGCACAGGGGAGGCTATTCAAATCATTTCTTTTTCATTCTAAATGAAGTTATCAATAATCGTTCGTTTGCAAGCAGGCGAACACAGTTCGCCACTACGACGTAGCCGGATAATTTGTACGGATTTCATCGAGCGGGACGTCCGGGGGCCGACCCCTACGGCGGGAGGACCAAGGCCCTCCCCTACGGCGTCAGCCGTTTCTGAAAACTGAAAACTTTTTTCTCCCTACCTGTTCTCCGCCAATTTTTTCAGCTCGTTAAGGATCATCATTGCGTCCATCGGGGTGGTGATATTGAGGTCGATGCCCTCGAGCTTCGAGATGATCTCCCTGCCGGAAACGTCCTCTATCGAGACGTTCTCCGAGGTTTTGACCTCCTTTGCGGGGGCGGGGTTGGCGGTTTCAAGCTCACGGAGGACCTCTTTTGCCCTCTTCACGACCTCTTTCGGCACTCCCGCGAGGCGTGCGACCTCGATACCGTAGCTGTCGTCGGTGCCGCCGCGGAGTATCTTGCGGAGGAAGATTATCTCCTCCCCCTTCTTTTTTGCGGCGATATTGTAGTTCACGACCCCTTCGAGCCGTCCTTCAAGCCCGGTCAGCTCGTGGTAATGCGTTGCGAACATCGTCTTGCAGCCGATTTTCTTGACCGTATATTCGGCGACCGCCTGCGCTATCGACATTCCGTCGAAGGTCGAGGTCCCGCGCCCGATCTCGTCATAGACGATCAGCGAGCGTTTCGTCGCGTTTTTCAGTATGTTTG
>JAGHTD010000255.1 GCA_018065475.1 Candidatus Colimorpha enterica | reverse complement strand
ATATGAAATACGGGAAGGACCGTTTCCCCGCGAAATGACATTTTTGCGCCTCAGACGGGCGTTTTGAATAAGGCATACGCCTTTTCGGAAAGGAAAACACTATGGACGAAAAATTACCGCGTTACGAATTCGAGAAGTTCCCTCTCGGCTTCTGGCCTATCTACCCCTACGATATTTCCGGGGTGACGGAGGAGGAGATAAAGGACTGGGCTGAGATCGGCATGACGCTGACGGTCTCCGCCGACACCGATCACTCCCTCAAAGACGAGACGCTCCGCGTGCTCGACCTCTGCCGGAAATACGGCATTAAGCTCATCCTCCGCGACGACCGCACCTGGTGGACGAACGTCCGCGAGGGCAAGGAGGAATACAGAAAAATGTACCGTGAGGCGGTCGAGGACTACGGTCATCATCCCGCAACGGTCGGTTTCTTCCTCGGCGACGAGCCGGGCGAGGCGGCGCTCCCCGAATGTGCCGAGGCGTACAGGATCGCCCTCTCCGAGGGTCCCGACCTCATCCCCTACCTCAATATGTACCCCGCGTTTGCCGGAAAGGCGCGCAATTTCATGAAGGACTCCGGCTGCCGCCTGCTCTCCTTCGACAGATACACGCAGATGAACCCCGAGGAAAGCGGCAAGGACGGCTTCTATTCCGACCTTGTCGAGAACAAGAGGTTAGCCGACGAGAACGACGTACCCATGCTCGCAATAATGCTCTCTGCGGGACATTACCGCTACCGCGTGCCGTCGGAGGACGACTACCGCTGGCAGCTCGGCGTCGCCCTCGCCTGCGGAGCAAACGCCGTCTTCTGGTTCACCTACCGCACGCCGACGAGGAACAACAACTACCGCGGCGCGCCGATCTCCGAGTTCGGTGACAAGAACCCGACCTACTACGCCCTCCGCAACGTGCAGAAGCGTTTCAATGCCTATTACGCCGACCTTTTCAATCACTGCACCTTCAAAAGCGTCTATTGGTACGGCAAAAAATGCCCTGCCATGGAGCCCAACCGTCCTCTCGCCTATAAAGAGGCAAACGAGGCGGGGCTTATCGGCGTTTACAGCGAACATTCCACCCCGGGGCTCGTCACCTTCTTCGACGGAAAGGGCAAATACGAGGGCAGGCACTACGTCATGGTGACCAACAACACCAACGACAAGAGCGATCTGTTCTATATGACCGTGCCCGCCGACGTCAAAAAGATGTGGCGCGTTTACACGAACGGGGAGGTCGATTTCGCTTCAAGCCACCACGACGCCCGCCTGCATCAGACCGACAACTATACAGAGTGCGGCTGTTACCTCGCCCCCGGTCAGTACGAGATATTCAGATTTGAAGTATGATTCTATAGCAAAAACGCCCCACGCAGGGGCGTTTTTGCTTTATATCAGTTTTGGGGTACAGGAAGATAAAGATCAATCGTGTGGCTCCGTTTTCCTTTACAATGCTGAAAGTTATTATTTCGCAGAGAAAAGGAAATCAAGAGAAGATCCTTTCACTTCGCCGCCCAGCTCAATGTCGAATATTGTCGGTCTCACACAATAATGAACCATAGGATCTCCATTGATTGATGTCAGCAGGCAAGAGTCAATTACATACGAACGGAATACACCTTCAGGATATATTTTTTTCAATACATCCTCTATTTCTCCGCTTCGATCAACATTTACTTTGTCAGTAGATACGCAATAATATTCGCGTCCAAGCTTGTAATCAAGAAATATTTCCGAAAGCCTGTGTGTGCGATTATCAACAACAACCACAATTCGGTTATCGGTTTCGATGTTTCCAACTCTCTGCGCCCACGTGTACCTTGCCCAACCCTCGGGATCATCTTCCTGCTCTCTTTTCATATCACATCCGGAAAATCTATCAAAATCAATCTCTCCCGGAAAATTATCGTTCAGAATGTCCTTTATTTCGCTGTCAGGCGATCCTGCCGGAATTATCGGAGCGTAAGATGAATTGTAAAACCCCGCAGCCAAAACCTCGTCTTCCCAAAGTTGGAAAGTGACATTGCCCTGCGTATAACTCTCCACAGAGTAATCCCATTGATAGTAATCTATTGCCATTTCAAACTTCGTCTGGTACTTTACTCCCGCAAAAACGATTTCTTTTTCCGGGGCATGATTCCCAACCGAAAAAGAAATGCACATCGAATCGTCTCTGTCATATTTAAAATCAGAATAAACTTTTCCGAGAGACGGCTGATTAAAAACAAGCATAGACTTATCATTTATACTTTTTTCTTCAGCTTCGGTTTCGCCAGTGCCATTTCCCGTTGAGATTCCAATGTCGGTATTCATCTTGTTCTCAATCGAATCACATTTTTCTGTGGAGTTGCCATTGGTTTGCAGAATTGTTGAACAAGAGGCAGAAAACAACACGATTATCATCAATAAAAACACTATTTTCTTCATAAGAGTTTATATCCTTTCATTTATTCATCTATGCTGGAATATACATCGCCGCGAATCAGCCTATTATAAACATCACATGCTTCAATATTGCTATGCATGGCAAATGCCACAGCATAATCGGCATCTCTGATTGAGAAGTAATAATTTTCATTGGGAATCAATCCTTTAAGGAAGGTTTTCACCCATATTTGTCCCTCTCCGACATACAAGCCACTTGTAAATCCAATAACAAAATCAGCACCTTTATCATAGATTGAATTTACTATATTGTTGGCTGATGCTCCGCC
>JAGHTD010000037.1 GCA_018065475.1 Candidatus Colimorpha enterica | reverse complement strand
GGTTTTGCAAACAGGGCGTCGGCGGAGTGCGAAGCGCGTTACACGCGCCTTGCCTCCATCGGCAAGGAAATATTGCTTCTCGGCGAAGCAGGATAAAAAATCATTCGGAGTTTTGGCAGGGAGCTCTTTTCCGCAGAAAACCCTCCTTTCATTTCAAGAAAGTATGGTCAAACACTTGAATTATTTTCTATAATCATATATAATATATAAGGAGTGTTGTTTTTTGCACCCGGAGGCAGAAATGAATCTCAGAGTAATGACCTACAACATCCAGAGCGGATGGAAATACAGGAGCGAGCCGAAGGTGATCGACCTTCCGGCGATCGCCGAGACGGTGAAGAGGTATTCCCCCGACGTTCTCGTCCTCAACGAGGTGCGGGGCAGGGGCGTGACCGACACCCGTTACACCGACAGCGAGGCGGAAACGATCGCTTCCCTGCTCGGATATTACTGCTATTTCGGGCGATCCATCTACGTGAGCGGCACCGACCCCTACGGCAACGCCGTCCTCTCCCGCTACCCGATAACCGAGGCAAAGGTATTCCGCATACCCGACGCCTTCGACAAAACCTCCGATTGGTTCGAGCCCCGCACGGTCACCCGCGCGGTCATCGAGCTTCCCGACGGGGAAAGCCGCCGTTTCTTCACCGTTTTCGCCTCCCACTTCGGGCTGTCGCGCGGCGAGCTTGAAATGGCGTCCGCCTTCTCCGCCTCCCTCCTCCGCGACGAGCCCAATCCATTCGTTATGATGGGCGACTTCAACGCCGAGCCGTCGGACGAAGTCCTCACACCGCTTTACGCCTATTCGCAGTCCCTCACCGACCTTTTCGGAGGACAAAAATCATTCCCCTCCGACCTGCCCGAAATGAGGATAGACTACATCCTGCCCTCAAAAGGCATAACCGCCGCCTCCGCCGTCGTTCCCGACGAACGGGAGAGCGACCACCGCCCCGCTTACGCGGACCTTATCATTTGAAAACCACACCGAAAGGATCAAAATATGGAATACAGATACAAGACGCAGGGAACCTGCTCACGCGAAATAACCTTCGAGATCGACGAAGAAGGAAAACTGCACAACGTCTCCTATTACGGCGGCTGCAACGGCAACCTCCAGGGGATAGGAAAGCTCGTCGAGGGACGGGACGCAAGAGAAGTGATGAACACCGTCCGCGGTATCCGCTGCGGCTTCAAGCCCACCTCCTGCCCCGATCAGCTCTCGCGCGCGATAGCGGAAGCACTCGGTGAAAAAGATGAAAAATAAAGACAAAATCGTACGGCTGACGACGGTGGCGATCCTCGCCGCGCTCGTCGTCATCCTTCAGATGATCGCGTCCTCGATAAGGATCGGCCCGGTCTCGATCTCCCTCGTGCTGATAC
>JAGHTD010000059.1 GCA_018065475.1 Candidatus Colimorpha enterica | reverse complement strand
GGAGAGAGTTGCATATTTCCATTTTGCTCAGGCGTACGTCAGAGGACCGTTCCGCTCGTCGGCACTCTCTCACCCGCTTGTTCTTGCAAAATGCAGTCACGATCTCGACCTCCTCCGGCATTACGTCGGCGAAAGATGCGAAACGGTCTGCTCCGACGGAGACACGTCGTTTTTCATAAAAGAGAACAAACCCGACTTTGCGGCAGAAAGATGCGTTGACTGTCGGTACAAAAACGAATGTATCTATTCGGCGAAGAAAATATATATAGACGGATGGCATAAAGCGGGAGAACCCGCCGACGGATGGCCTTATTCAAAAATAACCCAGTCTGTTCCCATTACGGAAGAATCGCTGTATGAAGGCATCGGGAGCGGAATGTACGGCACGTGCGTTTTTGGCGGCGATAACGATACCTGCGACAGGCAAAGCGTTCTGATGAGATTTGAAAACGGAGTTATTGCAACGCTGAATATTGCCGTTGCCGCTTACCCGGGAAGAAGAATAAACTTTTTCGGTTCAAAAGGGGAGATACTTCTTGATGAACGCAAAGGGACGGTCGATCTATACCGCTTCGGAGACGATCCGGTATCCGTAAGTATCGATTCGATCCGTGAGAACAAAAGCGGACACGGCGGAGGAGACGACAATCTTGTCGATGTGTTCTACAAGGTGCTGTGCGGCGAAGCCGACACCGAAACGTCTCTCGAAAAGTCGATCGAAAGCCACAGAATGGGGATTGCGGCAGAGAAATCAAGGAAAAACGGCGGAATACCGATAAAAGTAATATGATATGAGAAAAGGGGATTTTTTATGACCGATATTTATCATTGCAGCAAAGAAGAGTTTCTGAAAAACGTGAGAATGCCCACCCGCATAATGGAGACCGAGACTGCCATGTACGAGGAAATGGCGGACATTATGGTGGACACGATCAGAAATAACGGCGACGGACAGACCGTTATCATCTGTCCCGTCGGTCCGATCGGACAGTATCAGATCTTTGCGGAGAAGGTGAACAAGCTCCGCCTCTCGCTCAAAAACTGCCGGTTCATCAATATGGACGAGTATCTGACGGGCGAAGACAAGCCGATCGCCTACGACGATCCGCTCAGCTTCCACGCCACGATGGACAGAATGCTTTACAGCCGTATAGACGACGAGCTGATAATGCCCGAAAATCAGCGCATTTTCCCCGAGCCGGGAAAGGCAAAGGAGCTTGACGATATGATCGCCGGCTTCGGGAAGGTCGATCTCTGCCTGACGGGAGTCGGTATCAACGGGCATATCGCATTCAACGAGCCGCCCTGTGAGGATATAACGGACGAGGAGTTCGGCAGTATCGGCACGAGGTGCCTCGATATATCGAAAGAAACCATCGTCAACAACGGTGCCAACAAGATCCGCGGTGCGCTTGACATCTTCCCGAGAAGGTGCATTTCCCTCGGAATGAAACAGCTCCTCAGTGCAAAGAAGTTCAAGGTTTATCTCTACTGCCCGTGGCAGTGGGGTATCATGAGAAAGATCTCGCTCTCTCCCGTCACGAGGACGGCTCCCGCTTCGTATTTGCAGGATCATCCCGACGCCGAGATGGTCGTCACTGCGGCGCTTGCCGACTTCACTCTCTGAAAACGTATAAAAAACCTGCGGAAGCGTCGCTTCCGCAGGTTTTTCTGCTATTTTATGTCGAATACCGAGCGCGCCTTGACGTTTTCGGCTTTGCCCGAGAGGACCTTCAGCACCTTTTTGCCGGGTGCCATATCGAAGAAGTTGTCGGAGAGGATGAAGTCGCTCGTATCGGAATACAGCTCAATATCCTTTGCAAAGGCGTCGGCTGTGACGGTCACGGTGTCGCCGTCGGTTTCGACGGTGATATGCGGGTCGAGCCAGTCGAAGTATTTGGGTGCGGTGAAGATGACCGAGCCGGAGGAGAGCGTCTTTCCGTCCGAAACGAAGGAGTATTCAAGCCAGTTTTCTCCCACGTTCGTCTTGTTGAAATCCATTTCGGGAAGCGAAGCGACCGAGAACGGAGCGACGGACAGCTTTTCGCTTCCGCATGCCATGATCTCGCCGCTGTTCTTGCGGAGCTTCCACTCTACGGTGCCGTCAACGGTGCCGAAGGTGTCGTTGGTGACGAATATCTCGGCTTTGGTGGAATAATCGACTGTCCTCTCAAAGGTGACGTAGGTGCGGGTATCACGCTCGCCGGTCTCTCTGACGGAGACGAGGACGGGGGAATAGAACCTCTTGGCGTAGTATTGGAGCGCCTTCCACCTTCCGTAATAGTCGATGCTTGCCCAGGACGCGACGGGCCATATATCGTTAAGCTGCCAGTAAAGGGTGCCCATACATCTTCCGCGGTTGCGGCGCAGATGCTCGACGCCGTATCTTATCGCAGTCGCCTGAAGAAGCTGTGAAGCGTAGAGGAGGGTGCCGAACTCCGTCGGGTATTTGTAGGTGTCGGAAAGGTAATACATGATCTTTCCGTTTGCGGAATCGTTGCGCTGGTGCATCTCCATAATGCGGGAGAAGATGTTTCTGTCCTCGGGGAGGGTGAAACTGTTCACCGTCTTCTCGCATGGGAAAGACTGGAAGCCGAACTCGCTGAGGTAGCGGAAATAGTGGTTTCTGTAATCGGCAAAGGGCTTGCCGCCGTGCCATACCTGCCAGAAATGCTGGTCGCCGTAGTTCTCGTTCTGCGGGTCGATGAAATGGCCGGCCGAAGAAGGCGAAGAGGGAACGTAGGGAATGTAGGGGCAGACCTTTTTGATAATTCCTGGGATCACGTCCTCGAAGAGAAGCAGATATTCGTCCTTCATCTCCTCCGCCTTGTACTGCGAGGGAAGCTCCTCCTCCGCCTCGTTGTTGCCGGAGATGAGAGCTATGCAGGCGTGGTGACGGATCCGCTTCAGGTTGTCTTCGACCTCGGCTTTGATATTGTCGAGCATATCGCCGATAAGGCGCGGAGAAG
>JAGHTD010000184.1 GCA_018065475.1 Candidatus Colimorpha enterica | reverse complement strand
CTTCAAGCTCGTTGATAATGCAGTAATCGACGTATTTGAGAGCGGGAGCGACGGTCGTTACGTATCTGTCGCTTTCCTCGGAAACGACGTCTATGGAGGTCTTTATTCCGTAAGACTGTGCCTTGTGGAGAAGCTCACCCATCTTGGTGCCGTACTTCTCGTCGGACATATCGAGCTTGTTGAGAAGGAGGATGTATCCGATGTGGAGTATATCGCCCTTGATACTGTCAAAATCAATATCCTCAATGCCGAAATCGGCGTTTGAACCCTCAAACTGGAAATAAGCTCTCGTTCTTCTCTCGCTGTCGTACATAACGTCTGTGTAGGAGGTTTCGCCGACCGCCTTGATACCGCTGAGGTCGATGTTCTTGTACTTGCCGAGCGTGTCGAGAATGATCTTTCCTTCGCTGTCGTCACCGATAAGACCTACTGCCTTGAGGGGAAGCTCGCTGTCGATGAGGGCGAGATCCTGGATGCAGTTGTTTACAAGTCCTCCGACGGAGACGCTCTGCTTTCTGATTTTGGTAAGACTGCAGGAGCCGGGGTAGATGTCGATCTTTTTCAGCTTATCTACGATAAGACTTCCTGCTACGATGATTCCGTTATTCATAATATTTCTCCTTATAAGGTAATGATATTATTATAATACAAAATGTCTGACCCGTCAAGCGGAAATGCGTTTTCTTTGATCATTTTTTTATTTTTCAAAAAAATACGACAAAACCCTTGACAATCAAAGGACAAAGTGATATAATATCTCCGTTGTCAGAAATTGCTGGTGTGGCTCAATGGCAGAGCAGCTGATTTGTAATCAGCAGGTTGTTGGTTCGACTCCGATCACCAGCTCCATATGGGAGCGTTCCCGAGTGGCCAAAGGGGACAGACTGTAAATCTGCTGTCAGTGACTTCGGTGGTCCGAATCCACCCGCTCCCACCATGTAAAAGCCCACTTTTGTCTACCTGACAAAAGTGGGCTTTTACAATGATATCCGTTCCTGTCGGAACGGGTGATATACCTTCGGTATGATATCGCACTTTGTGCGATGATATACGCCTGCGGCGTATGAAAGAACGGATATTATATCATATTTGAGCAAAGCGAGAATATATCATGCTTCCTAAATTAGAAGCATTACTGTCAGAATTCGGAATTGATATTACTAAACCGGATGAAACAAGCCCCATAGAACTTGACGGCGAATATCAATATACATTTGTCGGATATACGGTATGCGGAACAGTTCTGAAATCGTCAGAATGTAAAATAGAACTTCAAGATAATTCTTCTGTCAGTATCAGAGCAGATAATGGTTTTCAATTTCCGAACAGTCAGAATGATGAGTACTTTTCATTTACGGTTTTCGGAATATCGATTCCATCAACACAATAAAGGAAAGGGAAAAATGAAAGATATGACTTACCAACCCCTGACCGAAAACGACCTTGACATGGTCGTAAAAAAATACGTCGAATACTACAACGAAGCCGAAGACGGCTACTGGACGTACGAAAAGGCGTATAAAAGAATACATCAGATCATGACGATCGAAGACTCGATGTGCCTCATTCAATTCGGTGACGACGGGGAGGCAACGGGCTTTGCGATCGGCTTTTTCAAGCAGTACGACGATCTTCTCGCATATTATCTCGAAGAGATCGTGATCTTCAAAGGCCTGCACGGGAGGGGTTACGGCACGGATTTTCTTGCCGAGTTACAGCGCAGAGCGTCGGAAAACGGTGCCGAGCACATTGAGCTCGTCAGCGTGAACGACGAACATCATCTGCATTTCTATAAAAAGTCGGGTCTGTATGCGGCAAAAAATCTTCTCGTCATGGGAAAACATTTCACATAATACCGCCGAGGGAGAAAAATGAGCAAAGTAATTACGGTAACGCTTAATCCGGCGTTTGATATTTTTTACGACACCGATCTTTTTGAGGTCGGAAAAGAAAATCTTATAAAGACTGTATTGAAGACCGTCGGAGGAAAAGGGATCAACGTCTCAAAGGCGCTTTCGGCAAACGGTATCGACAATACCGCTGTTTTCCTTTCACCGAAGGACGGCGGAAGCGAAATATGTGAGGAGATGTCCCGCCTCGGTATCGGTTACGCCGCAGTTCCCGCCGAAGGCAGAGTGAGAGAGAATATCACGGTAAGAGAGACGAGCGGACGGGATACGAGGATCGCCGTCAACACGTTTTCGGCTTCTCCCGCTGTCCTTTCGGACGCTCTTTCGGCAGTATCCGAAAAATGCGAAGACGGAACGGTCATCGTCTTTTCCGGCAAGTTCCCGAAGAACGCAGGCAGGGAAGAGAGACTTACTTTTCTCAACTCTCTGAAATCCCTGTCTCCCTGCCTCGTGATAGATTCTTCAAGCGTCACCGCAGAAGAGACGGTCGCAATAAAGCCGTGGCTCATCAAGCCAAACGAGCAGGAGATCAAAGCGTTCGGGCAGGGTGACGATCTTTTCGGTATCTGCAGGAACGTCAGAGAAAACGGTGTCAAAAACATCCTTCTCACCCTCGGCAAGGACGGCGCGATATATTGCGGTGAAGACGGTGAATACGAGATAAAAACACCCGACGTCAAGCCGGTTTCGACGGTCGGAGCGGGCGACGCGACCGTCGCCGGATTCGTTTATTCGACGGTGAACGGCTTTGATATTGAAAAGAAACTGAAATATTCCTGCGCGTTCGGCACCTCCGCCTGCCTCGAAGAAGGCACCGACGCCCCTAAACCCGAAAATATAGAACGCTTTGCCGATCTTGTTTCGGTAAGAAAGATATGAAAAAAAGCCACCAAGTGGCTTTTTTCATATTAAAGGTAATATTCTTCTTTGTCCGTGGGCTTGTCGTCTTCGTAGATCCACTGCTGCTGAGGAAGGATGTGCTTCCATTTTCCTCCGCTTATGCGGTGCATTTCCTCGATGGAGATGAGCCACTTTGACGTGACGTTGTGCTTGGGATGGAACTCGTAATACTCTCTGTCGAAATAAGCTCCGAAGTAGGACGAATCGGTGGGGAGAACGACGGTCGCCATGTTCTTCGGGCTTGTGTGAAGCTCAAACGGCTCGCCGTTTTTGGTGCCTACAAACGAGAATCTGCTGCGGTCGAGGATGACCTTTCCGCTGCCGACGATCTCGCTCGTGTGGAGCTTATCGATGTAATGGTCGTTGGGCAGGGAACCGATCTCGACTTCTTCTTCAATCCTGAAGTTTTCGTCGTCTCTGATCCTGCGGTATTCGCGGCGCCTCTGAAGTTCAAACCATACTCTGAGCGTCTTGGGGATCACGCAGGTATCGTCGAGCGGGATGAGGTCGTAATATTCGTTGATCGTCGCGCCGTTTCCGCACTCGGAACACTTGAAGACGTTTCCTTCACCTTCCATGGTCAGCTCTTTTCCGCATTTGGGGCAGAAATAGAGGTGCTCGTTCAGCTTGTGTGCGATATCCGCCATATCGGCGTACTTGATCCTTGCAGTCCTGTTCCACTCGAAATCGTCGTTGTAGAGGGCGGCGTTGATCATATTGTCCATCGTTTCAAGGTCAAGCTCCTGCGTCTGTTCGGGTGTGAAGAGCTGATTGACTCTGATCTCGACCTTGCCGGGACGGTCCTTGATGTACCACTGCGTGTTTGAGAGATAGCCGCCGGAGATCGTCGATGAATATACGGGGATGTTCAGCTTTTTGAGGAGCTGGCTTGTCCCCATCATTATCGGCTGATTGGTTCCCGAAATAGAGGATTTGCCCTCGGGGAAGAAGATGACGTTGCCGCCCTTTCTTATGACCTGATAAAGCTCCATGATCGAATGAATATCCGGCACGAAGTTCTTTTTCGGGATAAGATGCATAAGATCAAAGATGAAATGCAGGTGCGAACGGTGGAACTCGATTTCCGAAGCCATATAGTTGAGCACGTGTGGCTTGAAAGCGATGCCGACGTACTGCCAGTCGCAGCGCGACGTATGGTTGCTCAATATGATGAACGGTCCTTTGATATTCTTTACGCCGACGTTGTCGATGATCTCGAGCTTCATCTTCTTTGTCATCGGTGTTGCAACGAAGGTGCGGAGCGTCCCGTATAATAAACCGTTGGGC
>JAGHTD010000076.1 GCA_018065475.1 Candidatus Colimorpha enterica | reverse complement strand
AATCCTTTACCCAAAATCCACCAACATTCATCACCCCACCCGCTCCCACCCCCCCCATCCCCCCCCGGCGCCGTATAATATCTCTGTATAAATAGTTATTCTTTTTTTGCTGTTCCGAAGCCGTTTTTTCGGCGTTTCGGCGACATACGGGAGATCACATTATGGAAAAGCCAAAGTATAAAATTATTATATTTGATGAGCCGGATATTATCACGACGAGCGGGGAAGACAACCCGGATGAAGATAAGCTGGCGATGATTTGGCTTAGCCCGGAGAGCGTTTTCAACTATAATAATATGTATGAAGAGGATATGGATCTTAAAGCAGATTGGGCCGAAGAAGATTCATGGTCTGCTTTTGATGGAGCATATTGGACAACAAAGAATCCGAGAAAATGGAATGTGGCTACAGGTCAAGATGATACACCCGAGAGCGGCATTTATACAGTACGCGAGAATAATGTAGAAGATTATCAAGCAGTGTTGGGGTGGTTGACTAAGCATAATGGACAGTAAGATTGAAAACGCAAAAAGCAAAACCGATGACCAAGTTAATCCCCCAAAAACCTCCCCCAAAATCATCGACGTGGGCGCCCTCCCCGCCGACGAGCGTAAGGCCTACGAGGAGATCCACCGTTGGCTTCAGGAGCAAAAAAATCCAAAATAAAAACAAGCGTATCGCCAAAACTGCGGTACGCTTTTTGTTATGACATGATCCTGCCGATCGCTTCCTCATAGGGGAGCCCGTCTTTTTCGGAGATCATGGCGACCAGATCGGCGCTGATATAGGGCATGATCGCCGCAAACTGTTCCTGTCCCATTATCCTCTCACTATCCTTTCAAAACCTTCAAAATGCAGATGACCGAGGGCTTTGGCGGATTTGAAGACCCATTGATTATGAAGCAATTCGGTTTTCAGCCGCTTGATCATATACTTGTCCACCTTCCCCCGCGAGGGGTAGTAACTTTACGGTGAGGCACAAACTTATCGGTGAGAAACGAACGGAAGACCTTCCTCCGGGAGGAAGGTGGCGCCCGAAGGGTGACGGAAGGAGCCCGCGGTACTAACAGTTCAGTTTCGTTATAAATAGAAACGAAATGTCATTGTTAGTTTCTCTTCCATCGGTGAAGTGTTACTTCAAATAGAGCGATCGCCGGGCTCCTTCCACCACTTCGTGGTCCCCCTCCCTCCCGGATGGAGGTTGACAGTCGGTGCAAACTTCATGATATGTGCGTCACCGTATAAAGCGGGCGGGAGCACCAAGGCACTCCCCTACGGCGGAAACGGCATTTTTGCGATTATCCTTCCGTCTTTGCGCGAAGCTGATGAAAGTTCTTTGCTTCTTTTTTTCAAGAAAGAAGCTTTTATTCCTCCCTGTCCAGCGTGCGCATCTGGATCGCTTCGGCGATATGCCGGGCGGTGATGTTCTCACTCCCGTCGAGGTCGGCGGCGGTGCGGGCGACGCGGAGAATACGGTCGTGGCCTCTTGCCGAAAGACCGAGTCGGTCGTAGGCGGCGCGGAGGACGGCAGACGCCTGCTCGTCAAGCTGACAGTAGCGTCTTATCTGCGACGGCGACATTTCGGCGTTGCAGTAGATCGTTTCGGGGTCGCCTGCGAACCTTGCGAGGGCGAAGCGGCGCGCCTTTACGACACGGGCTCTGACCTCCGCAGAGGTCTCGCCTCCCGTTTTGGAGGATATTTCGTCGTAGGAGAGGGAATCGACCCTCACGTGGATATCTATACGGTCGAGGAGCGGCCCGCTTATGCGGTGCATATACTCCCTGACCTCGTTCTGCGTGCAGGTGCATTTGCCCGTCCCGAAATAACCGCATCTGCACGGGTTCATCGCGGCGACGAGCATGAAGGAGCAGGGGAAGGTGACACGTCCCGACGCGCGGGTTATAGTCACTTTTCTGTCCTCAAGGGGCTGACGGAGCACCTCGGTGGCGACTTTGCTGAACTCGGGGAGCTCGTCGAGGAAGAGGACGCCGTTGTGGGCGAGGGAGATCTCACCCGGAACGGGTATCGAGCCGCCGCCCGCGAGAGCGACGGGGGAAAGCGTGTGATGAGGCGAACGGAAGGGGCGGGAGGTTATCAAAGAGATGTTCTCGGGGAGCAGTCCCGCGACAGAATGGAGCTTCGTCGTCTCGGTCGCCTCGCCGAAGGTGAGGGGAGGCAGGATCGAGGGCAGACGCTTTGCAAGCATGGATTTACCGGTGCCGGGAGGGCCGATCAGGAGGATGTTGTGACCTCCCGCGGCGGCGAGCTCAAGGGCTCTTTTTGCCCTCGGCTGGCCCATAACGTCTGCAAAATCGAGCTGTTCGGAGTTCACGGCACGCTCGAACATCGCCTTGTCAAAGGTCGTGGGGGAGATGTTTGCCTCGCCCGAAAGGAAATCCGCGAGCTCACGGAGCGTTTTTACCCCGTAAACGTCACACCCGTCGGTAACGGACGCCTCGGCGGCGTTGTCGGCGGGGACGAAAATGCGTTTTCTGCCCGCGTCCCTTGCCGCAAGACACATACAGAGGACGCCGCTCACCGGCCTTATTTCGCCCGAAAGCGAAAGCTCGCCGATGAAACAGCAGTCGGAGATGTCCCCGACTTTCAGAAGACTGAACCCGCCGAGCAGACCGACCGCTATGGCGAGGTCAAAGGACGATCCCTGCTTCTTGCGGTCGGCGGGAGCGAGGTTTACCGTTATTTCGGCGTCGGGGAACTCGAAACCGCTGTTGTCGAGAGCGGCCTTGATCCTCTCCTTCGCTTCTTTTACCGCCGTATCGGGCAGACCGACGACGTCGAAACGGGGCAGGCGGTTGGAGCAGTTGCACTCGACCGTTACCTCGAATCCGTCAACGCCGTTCAGCCCCGACGTATATACTTTCTGAAGCATAATTTAGTCCTTTTTGAGATGTAATGATTGGTTTGGTTTTGTGAATTGGGGTGGATGAATTGTGGTGAGGCAGAAACTAAATGGTGCGCACTCACGTGTCCAGCTCCCTCCGGGTTCGCACTAACCTTGAGGAACAGACGCACTGTCAACCTCCCTCGGGAGGGAGGGGGACCGCTTGCGGTGGAAGGAGCCCGGCGACCGCTTTATTGTTTGTACATCTTCACCGATGAAAGATAAACTAACAATTACATTTCGTTTCTGTATATTGCGAAACTGAACTGTTAATGCCGCGGGCTCCTTCCGTCACGGCAAGCCGCGCCACCTTCCTCCCGGAGGAAGGTTTTCCGTGCGTCATCGACATAAAGATAGTGCCTTGCCGTGAAAGCGGGAGGAGCAAGCCTCCCCTGTGCATAGGGGTAGAGATGAGCAAGCTCATCTCGATGACCGCGGAGCGGTGGAAGGGTTGTTGTTTGAAGGATGTAACTATTTTCAGAAACAATCCCCCAGTCTCGCTACGCTCACCAGCCCCCGTTTACAAGAGATGCTTCGCATCTCAAGGGACCTATTCCTTATCGTTTCTTTTATATTCTATTCATTGCGATACGACAAATGAAGTACCGTGAGCCCCTCGCCGTCGGTGCTCGCGCTTACTCCTCTTCCCCGTGTTCCTCCGAATAGCGGGCGTAGGCCGCGGAGACGGACTGCGAGGAGTGGCCCTTGGAGATGAGCCGGTTCTTGGTCTTTACGTCGTTTTTGCCGCCGAGCTTTTCGAGCAGGGAATAGCAGATACCGTCGAAGTCGATCTCGTCGAAGTCGATCTCTCCTATATCC
>JAGHTD010000254.1 GCA_018065475.1 Candidatus Colimorpha enterica | reverse complement strand
CGGCCTTGACAAGGACAACAACTACGTCCGTATGGACTCCATCGACATTCCGAGAAGTCTCATCGTCGGCACGACAGGTGCGGGCGACGCTTTCTGCTCCGGCGCGCTTTACGCCGCATACAAGGGCATGTCGCTTGAAGAAGGTATGTACTTCGCGACCGGCGTTGCATCCACTTCCCTCTTCGCCGCAGGCGCATCCGAGAGCGTTACCGACTATCAGGGCGTGCTCGACCTTATGAAGCAGTACCCCGTACCCAAGAAGGTCACATACAAGCTCTGATGAAAACGCTGTTTTATAACTGTAAAGTCATACTGCCCGACAGCATAGTTGACGGCTGGCTGACTGCCGAAAACGGGACAATCACCGAAATCGGCGAAGGACAGCCCGACCTTTCATCCTTTGACTGCAATAAGACAGACCTCGGCGGAAATTACCTTTCGCCGGGTTTTGTCGAGGTACACACGCACGGCGCGGGCGGCCACGACTTTATGGACGGCACGCTTGAAGCGTTTGAGGGTGCCTGCCTCACTCACATCGCCCACGGAACGACAACCATACTGCCCACCACCCTTGCGGCTACTATCGAAGAGATATACGGCAGTATCGACGCTTTCAGAGAGGCGAAGGTCTCGCTTGCCGGAAGAGGCCCGAAGCTGTACGGTCTCCACATGGAAGGCCCGTATCTCAACAAAGAACAGTGCGGTGCGATAGACCCGAAATACATAAGAAATCCCGATCCCGAGGAATATGAAAAGATCCTTTCCTACGGCAAGGGTGCGATAAAGCGCTGGACACTTGCGGTCGAGAACGAGGGGGCAGGTCTTTTCGCTTCCCGTCTCGTTGAGGAAGGTATCCTTCCGTCGGTCGGCCACTCCAACGCCGAATACTCGCAGGTGCTTGACGCTTTCAACCACGGCGTGAAGTACGTCACCCACCTCTACTCCGCAATGTCAACGATCAGACGGGAGAGCGGTTTCAGACATTCGGGCGTCATCGAGTCCGCATACTGTATCAAGGATATGAACGTCGAGGTCATCGCCGACGGCTGTCATCTTCCCGTAGAGCTTCTCCGTCTCGTTTACGACGTAAAGGGCGCAAAGAAAACCGTCCTCACCTGCGACTCGATAAGATGCGCGGGACTTGACGTCAAAGAGTCGGTCATCGGAAGCAAGACAAACGGACAGAGGATAATCATCGAGGACGACGTGGCGAAAATGCCCGACAGAACGGCGTTCGCCGGAAGTATTGCCCTCGACGACCGCCTCATCCGCACGATGTATAAAAAAGTCGGCGTGCCGCTTTACGACGCCGTAAGAATGCTTACCCTCACCCCTGCCGAGATCCTCGGCATTTCGTCGGAGATCGGCTCGATATCAGTCGGAAAGAAAGCCGACCTTGCCGTATTTGACGATAATATCAACATCAAGTCCGTCTTCGTTGACGGAAGAAAGCTGGTCTGAAATGGCTGTATTAAAAGATTTTTACTGCGATAAAATGAGGACGAGAGTGTTCTCGACAAGAGGCGAAATGGGCGTCTGCGCAGGAACCGAGATCGCAAACAAGATCAAGGAGTTCCTTGCGAAAAAGGAGTACGTCAACGTGATGTTCGCCGCCGCTCCGTCCCAGAACGAAACGCTCCAGGCACTTATGGCCGACCCCGATATCGAATGGAACAGGATAAACGCCTTCCATATGGACGAATACGTAGGACTTGACGAGGATCATCCCGCGGGCTTCCGCAATTTTCTCCGCCGTTCCGTCTTCGACCTCAAGGATTTCAGATCGGTCAACCTCCTCAACGGCAACGCCGCCGATCCCGAAAAGGAAGCCGAGAGATACTCCGCTCTGCTTAGGGACAATCCCCTTGACGTCTGCATTCTCGGCATAGGCGAAAACGGACACGTCGCGTTCAACGACCCGCCCGTCGCCGACTTCAACGACGCAAAACTCGTCAAGATAGTCGAGCTCGAGCAAAGATGCCGTCAGCAGCAGGTCAACGACGGTTGCTTTGACGTTATCGACAAGGTGCCCACCCACGCGCTCACGGTCACCGTTCCCGGTCTCTGCACCGCAGAATGGATGTTCTGTTCCGTCCCCGCCGCAACGAAGGCGGAAGCCGTTTACCGTGTCGTAAACGGGGAGATCTCGACAAAATGCCCCGCGACGATCCTCCGCACGAAGGATCACGCCTTCCTTTACGCTGACGCCGATTCCGGCAAAAACATTCTGTAATGAAACCTTTTCCTTACCGTCAGGTACATCTCGACTTCCACACCTCGCCGGATATTCCCGGGATAGGCAAGTCGTTTGACAAAGAGCAGTTCCGCCGGGCGCTCCGTGAGGGGCACCTCGACAGTATCACCGTGTTCGCAAAATGCCATCACGGATACTGCTGCTACCCGACGGAAGTCGGCACGAAGAACCCCAACCTCGATTTCGACCTCACGGGAGCAATGATCGACGCCGCGCACAGCGAAGGCGTAAGGGCTCCCGTCTATATCACCGCGGGCTGGTCACAGCTTGACGCAGAAAATCACCCCGAGTGGATAGTAAAGGACAAAGAAGGCAATTATCTCACTTCAAGAGGCACGGCGGCTTTTCACGAGAAGAATGACGAGCCGAAGCCCGAGGCGGAATGGTTCAATATGTGCCTGAACGACGGCTCCTACTGCCGTCACATCTATTCACTTACCGAGGAGATATGCAGACGGTACCGCGATCTTGACGGACTGTTTTTCGATATCGTATTCATAACCGGATACTGCTTCTGCGACGAATGCCGTTCGGGAATGAAAGCCGATGGGCTCGATCCCGAAAGCATGGACGACGCAAGGAGATACTACCGGGAAAAACGCATTTCATTCATCAAAAAATGCGGGGATATCCTTCATAAATATCATCCCAACGCTACGATATTCTTCAACTCCGGCGGTGCCGACCCGTATATGCCGGAATATCATCCCTATTCGACGCATTACGAGCTCGAAGATCTCCCGACCGTCTGGGGCGGATACGACAAATTGCCGATAAGGGCAAAATATTTCGCTTCAAAAGGTGAGCCGGTGATCGGAATGACCGGAAAGTTCCACCTTTTGTGGGGAGAGTTCGGCGGTTTCAAGACAAAAGAGGCGCTGAAATACGAATGTGTCACCATGCTGATGAACGGCGTCGGCTGTTCCGTCGGTGATCATCTGCACCCCGACGGCGAAATGGATATGCAGACCTACCGCAACATCGGCTACGCATATTCCTACCTTGAAAAGGTGAAACCGTATTTCGACGGCGAAGAGGTCGCCGAGATAGGGCTTGTATTTTCAAATAACGGAGAGGAAAACGTCGGCATTTCGTCGATACTCCTCGAAAATCAGATCGGCTTCGACCTTATGACGCCATCAAACGTCGGAAGGTTCAAGGCGGTCATCATTCTTGAAAGCTCGGTCATCACGCCGGAGCTTGAAGAAAAGCTCGTCTCTTATTACAAAGAAGGCGGAAAGCTGCTTCTCATCGGCAACTGCGGGAAGAACAACGCATTTCTTACTGAGCTGACGGGTATCAGATACCTCGGAGCGTCTGAATATTCCGCGGATTACGTCCTCTCGCATTTCGAGGACGGTGAGGAGCTGCCCGAAACGCCGCAATACTGCTATTCATCCTCCTGCGTCATCACATCTGAAGGCGAGACCTTTGCCGAGGTGCTCGACCCGTATTTCAACAGGACATACAGACACTTCTGCGGGCACAAGAACACGCCCTACGATAAGCAGGGAGAAAGACGGCAGGCGATAGTCAAAAAGGGCAATGCCGTTGCCTGCGCCCACAACTTCCCTCTTATGTACGCAAAGTACGGAAACGTGTTCCACAAGAGATTTCTCATATCGGCTCTCGGTCTCATCTTTGAAAAGAAGATCACCGTCTCGCTCGGCTCGCAGTGCCGCACGCTTCTCAAAAAGAACGGCGAAAGCTATATTCTCAATATGACCTACGTTTCTCCGGTAAGACGCGGAGCGGCGGAGATCATCGAGGACATCGTGACGTTGAAGGACGTTGAGGTCAAAGTCGGGATCACCGAAAAAGTGAATGAGATCTTCCTCCCGCTCGACGGCATTTCGGTGCCTTTCAAACAGGATGAAAACGGGATAAGGTTCGTCATCCCCTCTCTTTCCTGCCATAACGTTGCCGTTATCAAGTGCAACTGATTACTTTACACAAACAGACAGCCGGAAAAGCATTGATTTTTCGGCTGTTTTTCATCTGCTTATTTCGGAAATGATATTGCATAAATATTCAAATCGTGGTATAATATTCCCATAATTTTAATAAGCTAAATGAATCGGGCAGGAAAAGGCGAAAGCCGCCGAAGGAGTAACACTCTCAGGTATCCGCAAGGAAAGGGACTGTCTGACGATAGCGCTCCGGAGAAGTCCATTTATGGGTGCCGAAGGTGAAAGTGCAGAGCACGAATCTCTCAGGCAAAAGGACGGAGAAAACCGCAGAAGAGCTTTTTTCTTTTTTGCGTTTGCCGGAGCCGAATTATTTTTGGCTCTTTTTTGTTTGATTGGGAGGTAAATCAAATGTGGGAAGCAATTATTTACGCGGTAACGAAGGCGAACGCCTTTGTAAACGACATCGTATGGGGC
>JAGHTD010000303.1 GCA_018065475.1 Candidatus Colimorpha enterica | reverse complement strand
ATTTGATATTGTGGATTTTTAGTGCATTATTGGAGCTTATATGAGTATTATTACCGATGAAATAAACAGAAGACGCACTTTTGCGATCATTTCACACCCTGACGCAGGTAAAACCACGCTGACGGAGAAGCTTCTTCTTTACGGGGGAGCTATTCAGACTGCCGGTTCGGTCAAAGGCAAAGCCGCCGACAAACACGCGGTTTCCGACTGGATGGAAATAGAGAAGAAAAGAGGAATATCCATCACCTCTTCCGTCATGCAGTTTGAGTACGAGGGATTCTGCATAAACATTCTTGATACGCCGGGACACCAGGATTTCTCCGAGGACACCTACCGCACCCTTATGGCTGCCGATTCTGCCGTAATGGTCATCGACGCCGCAAAGGGTATTGAGCCGCAGACAAGAAAGCTTTTCCACGTCTGCGCGATGAGACATATTCCGATCTTCACCTTCATCAACAAGCTCGACCACGACGCAAGAGATCCTTTCGACCTTATCGACGAGCTTGAACACGAGTTCGGTATCGGAACCTACGCGATGAACTGGCCTATCGGCTCGGGCGTTGATTTCAAGGGAGTTTACGACCGCGTAAACCACCGTATTCTCACCTACGCCGACGCTCACCGCGGGCGCGACCGTCTTTCCGCCATTGAGTGTGAGATCTCGGATATCGAAAAACTTGACTCGCTTATCGGGCCTGATCAGAGAGAAGAGCTGACCGGTCAGATAGAGCTTCTTGACGGCGCATCCTTTGATTTTGACATCGACAAGGTACGCTGCGGAAAGCTTTCCCCTGTGTTCTTCGGTTCTGCTCTTAACAATTTCGGTGTCGAAACCTTCCTTGAAAGCTTCCTGAAGCTTACGACCGCTCCTCTTGAAAGAGTTGCCGGCGAGTCGATTGTAGAGCCCACGGATGAGCATTTCTCTGCATTCGTTTTCAAGATCCAGGCGAACATGAATAAAGCGCACCGCGACAGAATTGCCTTTATGCGTATCGTTTCGGGCAAGTTCGAACGCGGTGAGGAATATTATCACGTTCAGGGCGGCCGTACCGTAAAGCTTTCACAGCCGCAGCAGATGATGGCGCAGGAGCGTTCCATCGTTGACGAGGCGTACGCCGGAGATATAATCGGAGTTTTCGACCCGGGAATCTACTCCATAGGCGACACCGTCTGCGAAAAGGGTATGAACATTGAGTTTGAAGGCATACCTACCTTCTCTCCCGAATGCTTCGCAATGATCGAGCAGATCGACAGTATGAAGCGCAAGCAGTTCGCAAAGGGTGTCAATCAGATAGCGCAGGAAGGTGCCATCCGTATCTTCTTTGAGCCGGATTCCGGTATGGAGAAGGTTTACGTCGGCGTTGTCGGACAGCTTCAGTTTGACGTTCTCGAATCGAGGATGAAGAACGAATACGGCGTTGAATACAGACAGTTTTCACAGCCCTATACGCTCATCAAGAAGATACCCGACGAGGTCGATCCCTCTTCTCTTTACTTATACGAGGTCAAGTGGGTAAAGGACGTAAGAGGTCAGAACTATCTTCTGTTCTCATCCGAATGGAGTCTCAGATACACGCTTGAACACAACGAGGGCCTTGAACTGCTTCCTTACGGAAACGGCGGAAATATGTAATTATCATGTCAATTTTCAGAGCCAAAAAGGTCAATATGACCGAGGGGCCGATCCTCAGCGCAGTCATAGTATATTCCATTCCGATCGTCATCGGTGGAATAATACAGATGCTTTTCAACTCCGCTGACCTTGCGGTAGTCGGTAACTTCTCGCAGTCGAAAACTGCGGCCGCGGCGGCAGTCGGAGCGACGGGCCCGATCTTCAACCTCATCGTCAACCTGTTTATGGGTATGTCGGTCGGAGTCAATATCATACTTGCGCACAGTATCGGCGCGGGTGACGGAGAAAAGACGGAGCGGATAGTTCATACTGCCGTTCTGTCGTCGGTCATCCTCGGTGCGTTAGTCAGCATTATCGGCGTATCTGTCTCACGGTTTG
Source organism: Candidatus Colimorpha enterica (assembly GCA_018065475.1). GTDB lineage: Bacteria > Bacillota > Clostridia > Oscillospirales > CAG-272 > Colimorpha_A > Colimorpha_A enterica. The sequence continues at coordinate 1,697 of JAGHTD010000303.1, read as the reverse complement.
CGATGTCTGCCACCAACTGCCCCGAAGCGGCGTACGAGATGGCGGTACAGTATCTGATAATCTATTTCCTCGGTGCGCCCGGCATACTTCTTTACAATTTCGGTGCGGCGATACTGAGGACAAAGGGCGATACAAAGCGTCCGCTGTACTTTCTCATCATCGCGGGTGTGCTGAATATAATACTCAACCTCATTTTCGTCATCGTCTTCAAAATGGAGGCGGCAGGCGTTGCCCTCGCAACGACGCTCACGCAGTATCTTGCCGCGTTCCTTACGCTGAGATGTCTTATGAGCCAGACGGACGAAACGAGGGTCGATCTGAAGCGTCTCCGTATTTGCAGGAAGGAAATGACGGAGATAATCATCCACGGCCTGCCAAACGGACTTGCAAACGTCATGTACTCAATCGCAAACATTCAGATCATGTCAGCGCTCAACGCCTACGATATTAGCGCGATAAACGGCTCTGCGGCGTCTGCAAACCTCGAAACCATCATGGCATCGGCGGTCGGTGCGTCAAACTCGGCGGCGGTTGCGTTCGTAGGGCAGAATATCGGCGCAAAAAAGTCCGACAGGATCCTCCGCTCGATGTTCTCGTGTATGTTTCTTTCGGTATCGTTTTCGGTTATATGCGGAAATCTGATGTATATCTTCGGAGCACCGCTCATCAGACTGTTCAACAGCAGCGACGAGCTCGTTATCAAATACGGTCTTATCAGAGCCGGAATAATGCTGAGGACTTATTTCCTCTACGGCTTTTCGGGGACGCTCAACGCGACGCTTCAGGCCTTCGGTCACTCCACGGCGGTGCTTATCAACTCCGTCCTGTCGATATGCGGTCTGAGAACTCTGTGGATGCAGTTCTGGTATCCGCAGCATAAGACTATCGAGACGCTGTTCTGGTGCTATCCAGTGTCGATGGCGCTCGTCACCGTCGTTGATATCTTTATGCTGATTATCGTTTACAGAAATTATATAAAACAAATCAAGAAAGAAAAAAATGAGCAAGCTGATTGAAAAGCAGTTGAACAGCACGAGCGTTTTTGACGGCGTACTGCTTCACGTAAAGAAAGATGAGATAGAGCTTCCAAACGGAAGAAAAAGCGTAAGGGAATATATAAAGCACCCGGGTGCGGTATGTGTGATACCGATCGACGGCGACGGTAACGTCATCATCGAAAGACAGTACCGTTACCCCGTTGGAGAGATCCTTATCGAGATACCCGCAGGTAAACTCAATTCACGAGAGGAAGACCCCGAGGACGCATGCAGAAGAGAGCTGAGGGAGGAAACGGGCTACGTTGCCGGAAAGCTCACTTATCTCGGATTTTTCTATCCTTCGCCCGCATATACGGACGAGAGGATATATATGTATATGGCGGAGGAGCTTTCCCTGGGTGAGAGGGAGCTTGACGACGACGAGTTCATCGACGTCGAAAGAATACCCTTTGAGACGCTTTACGGCGAGGTCATCGCGGGAAATATCCGCGATATTAAGACTCAGGCGTGCGTCCTCAGGGCGAAAGAACTGCTCAAAAAATAAAATAATGGTTTCGGGCGATGCTTCCGAGACAGCCGCGCGCTCGCGTACCGTCACGCCGAAAGGTATCGGTATGAGGAAAGTCCGGGCATCGTATGGCAGGATAACGGATAACGTCCGCCGGGAGCGATCCCCGGGATAGTGCAACAGAAATAAAC
>JAGHTD010000238.1 GCA_018065475.1 Candidatus Colimorpha enterica | reverse complement strand
CGTTAGGCAGGCCGATAAGCCCGACGTCGGCGAGCATTTTAAGCTCGAAAATGACTTCCTTCTCTTCGCCGAGGGTGCCGGACTTGGCAAACTTCGGTATCTGACGGGTAGGCGTCGAGAAGTGGGTGTTGCCCCAGCCGCCGCGTCCGCCCTTGCAGAGGACGAAATCCTCCCTGTCGGACATATCGACGATGATCCTTCCCGTCCCGGCGTCTCTGACGACCGTCCCGGGAGGAACGGGGAGAATGACGTCCGCGCCGTTTGCGCCGTGGAACTTCTCGCTCATTCCGTCGCCGCCGTTGGGCGCGCTGAACTTGTGGTGATACTTGTAGCGCAGGAGGGTGTTGTCTCCCGTGTCTATACGGAGGATGACGTTTCCGCCGTGGCCTCCGTCACCGCCGGAAGGGCCTCCGTGGTTGATGTATTTTTCTCTGTGGAAGGCGACGCAGCCGTTTCCGCCGTTGCCCGCCTTCACCTGTACTCTGACATAATCCGTGATCACACGATCACCCCGCTTTCGATCATTGAGGTCAGGTCGTCCTCGGAGATGATCTTTATCCCGAGCTCCTGTGCCTTTGTAAGTTTTGATCCCGCGTCGCTTCCCGCGAGAACGTAGTCGGTCTTCTTCGATACCGACGAGGAGGTCTTGCCTCCGTTTTGCTCGATAAGCTCAGACGCCTCGCTTCTGCTCATCGTCGGGAGCGTTCCCGTCAGCACAAAGGTCTTTCCCGTGAACAGACCGCCGATCTCTTTCTTTTCTGCCTTCGTGACCACTCCGCACGCCTTCATGAGGTCGAGCGTCTTCCTCGTGTCGGGATGTGAGAAGAACGCCTTTATGCTCTCGGCGGTGATCTCCCCGACGTCGGGTATCTGCGTCAGTGTTTCGGTGTCGGCGTCAAACAGCTTTTCGATGTCAAGAAGCTCGTCCATTATCGTCTTTGCCGCCTTCTCGCCGACGTTGCGGATACCGAAGGCGCAGAGGAGCTTCGCAGGCCCTGCCTTCTTCGACGCTTCAATCGCGTTTATCAGATTGTCCGCCGACTTTTTGCCCATTCTGTCGAGGGCGGAGATGTCCTCCGATCTCAGCAGGTAAATGTCGGCTATATTCTTCACAAGCCCGCTGTCGCAGAGCTGAGTGACGAGCGCCTCGCCGAGGCCGTCGATGTCCATCGCCGGTTTGGAGGCAAAATAAGCTATGTTTCTGACGAGCTGTGCCGGGCAGGAGGAGTTTGTGCAATAGACAGCCGCCTCCGACGGATCGTCGGTGACCGGCTCTCCGCAGGACGGGCAGTATTTCGGCATTTCGTAGGGGGCCGAGCCCACCGGGCGCTTCGATTTATCCACCGAAACGACCTCCGGGATGATCTCTCCCGCCTTGCGGACGATAACGGTGTCGCCTATCCTGATGTCCTTCGACCGGATGAAATCTATATTGTGGAGCGTCGCACGGCTCACCCTCGTCCCGGCGAGATGTACCTCGTCGAACACGGCGTTGGGAGTGAGGACGCCCGTCCTTCCCACCTGTATCACGATGTCGGTCAGCTTCGTCGGCTTTTCCTCCGGCGGGTATTTGTACGCCACCGCCCACTTGGGGACGGAAGAGGTCTCGCCGAGCTCGTCGCGCTTTGAGAGGAGATTTTCCTTGATGACCGCGCCGTCGATGTCGTAGCTGAGGCCGTCGCGGAGGTTTCCTATCCGCTCCACCTCGTCGCAGATCGCCTTTTTGCCCTTCAGCGTCGTGATAAGGGGTATCGTATGGAAGCCCTGTTCCTTTATGAAAGCGATCGTCTCGTCGTGCTTTTCAAACGTCCTGTCGCACCCCTGGAGGTTGAAGACGAATATATCAAGCCCTCTCGACGCCGTGATACGGCTGTCGAGCTGTCTGAGCGAGCCGGCGGCGGCGTTTCTCGGGTTTGCGAACAGCGGTTCCCCGCTCTGCTCCCTCGCCGCGTTGAGCTTTTCAAACGAAGCCCTCGGCATATACACCTCTCCTCTGACCTCAAGCATACCCGTATAGGGTATCGTCAGAGGGATGGAGCGTATCGTCTTTATGTTCTCGGTGACGTCCTCGCCGACCGTACCGTTTCCTCTCGTCGCGCCTCTTATCAGCTTTCCGCCCTCGTAGTGAAGGGCGACCGAAAGGCCGTCTATCTTCGCCTCGACGGAGTACTCGTCGTCGGGGCCCGCCTGGTCGAGGAACTCCTCAAGCTCCCCGAAGCTGAAAACGTCGCGGAGACTTGCGAGCTTATAGTTATGCGTGACCTTCTTGAACTTGTCGAGGGCGGCGCCTCCCACACGGCGGGTGGGGGAGTTCTCGTCGTCGTACTCCGGATATTCCTTTTCGAGGTTCCGGAGCTCCCTGAACATCATATAGTAATCGTAGTCGGAGATCTCGGGCGAATCATCCACGTAATAATTTATCGAATGGTAATCGAGCAGTT
>JAGHTD010000105.1 GCA_018065475.1 Candidatus Colimorpha enterica | reverse complement strand
GTGTAGCCCGGCATAATGACCGTCTTGTATTCCTCCGCCTTCGCCGTTACAGCCGAGACAAGAGCCGTCAGTTTTTCGGTCACGCTGTCGATCTCGTCCCTCAGATAGAGACGGAGGTCAAGGGCGACCTGGTCGTTTCTGCTTCTCGCCGTGTGGAGCTTCTTGCCCGTGTCGCCGACACGCGCTGTCAGCTCCGCTTCGACGAAGGAATGGACGTCCTCGGCGGTCATATCTATTTCAAGCGCACCGCTTTCAATGTCGGAGAGTATTCCATTCAGCCCATCGATAAGCGTTTCGGCTTCCTCATGGGTGATGATCCCCTGATGACCGAGCATTGAGGCGTGGGCTATACTGCCCGTGACGTCCTGCTTTATCATCCTGCTGTCGAAGGATATTGATGAGTTGAAATCATCCGCTATCGGCGACGTTTCACCGCTTGCGCGGCCTGCCCATATCTTTGCCAAGTTACGATCCTCGCTTATTTTTTGTTCTTCTGCCCGACCTTCGCCTGCATTTTAGTGGGAAGACCGAAGAGGTTGATGAATCCTGCGGCGTCTGCCTGGTTGTAAACGTGATCCTCGCCGAAGGTTGCAAGCTCCTCCGAATAGAGGGCGTAATCAGACCATACGCCCGCCTTGATCATATTGCCCTTGTAGAGCTTGATCTTGACCTTACCTGTGACGCACTTCTGCGTGGAATCGACGAACGCGGAGAGTGCCTCGCGGAGGGGGCTGAACCACTGACCGTTGTAAACGAGATCGGCGAAGCATACCGAAAGCTCCTGCTTCTTATGCGCGGTGAGCTTGTCAAGCGTCATCGTCTCGAGGTAGTTATGCGCGAAATAGAGGATGGCTCCGCCGGGAGTCTCGTAAACGCCGCGGCACTTCATGCCGACGAGACGGTTTTCGATAATATCGAGAAGGCCGATACCGTTTTCACCGCCGACCTTGTTGAGAGCGTAAATGATCTCCTTTGCGGACATCTTCTTGCCGTCGAGAGCGACGGGCTTGCCCTGCTCGAAATCGAGAGTGACGTAGGTGGGGGTATCGGGAGCGTCTATCGGGGATACGCCCATCTCAAGGAGGCCCTTCTTCTCGTAAAGGGGCTCGTTGCCTGCGTCCTCGAGGTCAAGGCCTTCGTGAGAAAGGTGCCAGAGGTTCTTATCCTTCGAGTAGTTGGTTTCGCGGGTTATTTTGAGAGGAATGTTGTGCGCCTCGGCATAGTCGATCTCCTCTTCACGGGACTTGATCGACCACTCACGCCAGGGGGCGATGATCTTCATATCGGGGCAGAAATGCTTGACTGCAAGCTCGAAACGGACCTGGTCGTTTCCCTTTCCGGTACAGCCGTGAACGATCGCGTCCGCGCCCTCTTTGACTGCGATCTCGCAGAGACGCTTTGCGATGACGGGGCGGGCAAAGGACGTGCCGAGCATATACTCCTCGTATTTTGCCCCTGCCTTGACGGTCGGGATGATGAAATCATCGACGAACTCGTCGGTGAGATCCTCGATATATAGCTTTGACGCGCCGGTCTTCAGCGCCTTTTCTTCAAGTCCGTCGAGCTCGTCGCCCTGTCCGACGTTGCCGGAAACGGCGATGACCTCGCAGTTGTTGTAATTCTCTTTCAGCCACGGGATGATGATCGACGTGTCAAGTCCTCCGGAATAGGCGAGAACGACCTTCTTTATATCTTCTTTTTTCATAGCAAAAAACCTCTTTTCAAATAATGTCAATAT
>JAGHTD010000027.1 GCA_018065475.1 Candidatus Colimorpha enterica | reverse complement strand
GTATTATATAGGTATCGATCTCGGCGGGACGAATATCGCCGCCGGTATCGTAGATGAAAATCTGAAAATCGTCAAAAAGGACAAGACGCCCACCCTTGCGTCGAGAGCTCCCGAGGAGATCGTCGCCGATATGGGTATGCTCTGCAACCGTCTTGTCAAAAACGCGGGACTTACGATAAACGACATCGCATACGTCGGTATCGCCTCCCCCGGTGCGATCAATCCCGAAACGGGATACATCGTCACCTCAAACAACATCCCCTTCGTCAACTACCCGATGACCGAAACGCTGAGGAAATACTTCCACTGCGAGAAGATATACATCGAGAACGACGCAAACGCCGCGGCTCTCGGTGAGGCGCTCGCCGGTGCGGCAAAAGGTGCAAACATCTCAGTTATGATCACGCTCGGCACGGGTGTCGGCGGCGGTATCATCATCGACGGCAAGGTATATTCCGGCTTCAACCACTACGGCGCGGAGCTCGGCCACATCGTCATCGACTACAAGGGACGTCCCTGCACCTGCGGCAGATGCGGATGTTGGGAAGCGTATTCCTCCGCAACCGCTCTCAAGCGTATCACAAGGGAAAAGCTCCTCATCTCTCCCGACACAATGATGTGGCATATGATCGGAAACGACATAAACAACGTCAACGATATGGTCGCCTTCGCGGCTATGAAGAAGGGCGACAAGCCCGCTCAGGAAGTCGTCGATGAGTACATTTCCTACCTCGCCTGCGGTGTCACCAACATCGTCAACATCTTCCAGCCCGATATAATCACGATCGGCGGCGGAATATGCAACGAGGGCGACTGGCTCCTCGTTCCGCTCCGCGAGAAGGTCAACGGCGAGCAGTACACCCGCTCCAACGAGAAGAAGACCGAGATCAAGGTCGCTTCTCTCGGAAACGACGCCGGCATCATCGGCGCCGCAGTCCTCGGATTACAGTAATACACAGCAAAAACGGATGCTCAAGCATCCGTTTTTTCTTATTTTTCTCTTGCTTTTTTATCTCAAAAGGAGTATAATATTTGACGCTACGGAGGTACTGGCGCGCGCGAAAATGTCTGAACGCAGATAGCCATGGCAAAGCCATCCGCAGCAGAAAGAGGACAAAAAATGACTATCAAAGATCTGAAAGCAGGTCAGTCTGCCGTCATAACGGCGGTAGGCGGCGACGGAGCACTCCGTCAGCATTTTCTCGACATGGGCGTCATTCCGGGAACGGAAGTGACGGTCGAGAAGTTCGCACCGATGGGCGATCCCATGGAGATCAGAGTCCACGACTACGAGCTCACCCTGCGCCTTGCCGACGCCGAGCACATCTCGGTAACTACGTCAAAGGACGTCGAGGCACTCACCCACACCGTCAAAAAGGTGACGGAATCACACCACCCCGGTCTCGGTGAAAGCGGAAAATACCACGAAAAAAGCACCGAGAACCCTCTGCCCGAAGGCACGGTACTCACCTTTGCCCTCGTAGGAAACCAGAACTGCGGAAAAACCACGCTTTTCAACCAGCTCACCGGCTCCAATCAGCACGTCGGAAACTTCCCCGGCGTCACGGTCGATCGCAAGGATGCCTCTATTAAAGGTCACCCCGACACCCTCGTCACCGATCTGCCCGGCATTTACTCGATGTCACCCTACACCGTGGAGGAGGTCGTCTCCCGCGACTTCGTGCTCACCGAAAAGCCGAAGGCGATAATCAACATCATCGACGCAACGAACATCGAGCGCAACATGTATCTCACGATGCAGCTGCTCGAAATGAATATACCCATGGTCATCGCCCTCAATATGATGGACGAGATGACCGGAAACGGCGGCTCGGTCGATATAAACACGATGGAAGCGCTGCTCGGCGTCCCCGTCGTCCCGATCTCGGCGGCAAAGAACAAGGGCATAAACGAGCTCATCGACCACGCCGTCCACGTCGCATATTACCAGGAAAAACCGCTAAGGCAGGATTTCTGCGACGAAAGCGACCACGGCGGAGCGGTCCACAGGTGCCTGCACGCCATCTCTCACCTCATCGAGGACCACGCCGCAGCGGCGGGCCTGCCCGTCAGATTTGCGGCAAGCAAGCTCGTCGAGGGAGATCACCTCATCGAAGAAAAACTGAACCTTGACCCGAACGAGAAGGATATGCTCGAGCATATCAAGATACAGCTCGAAAGCGAGGTCGGACTCGATTGCAGTTCCGCCATCGCCGATATGCGGTACGACTTCATTCTCAAGGTCTGCGCCAGCGCGGTCAAAAAGCCCGCCGAGAGCAAAGAGAGGATAAGAAGCCGTAAAATAGATAAGTTCCTTACCGGAAAATACACGGCGATCCCGGCCTTCGTCGTCATTATGATGACGGTGTTCTGGCTGACGTTCAACGTCGTCGGAAAGTTTTTGCAGGATCTCCTCGCGCAGGGGATAGACCGTCTTTCCGTCATCACCGAAAACGCACTTATCAGCGCAAACGCCAACGAGGTCGTGAGAAGTCTCGTCATCGACGGCATTTTCAATGGTGTCGGTTCGGTGCTCTCCTTCCTGCCCGTCATCGTCATAACCTTCTTCTTACTCACTCTCCTTGAGGCCAGCGGATATATTGCGAGGGTCGCCTTCTTCATGGACAAACTGCTCCGCAAGATAGGTCTTTCGGGAAGGTCGATAGTCCCGCTTCTCATCGGCTTCGGCTGTACCGTCCCCGCGGTGATGTCAACGCGTACCCTTCCCTCCGAGCGTGACCGTAAAATGACCGTCCTGCTGACGCCGTTTATGAGTTGCAGCGCAAAGCTCCCGATCTACTCCTTCCTCATCGCCACCTTCTTCCCGGGCAAAGGCGCACTCGTCATGGGTGCAGTTTACTTCCTCGGGATAGCCGTCGGCGTCCTTGTCGCGCTGTTCATGAAAGGCACCTTCTTCAAGGGCGAAGCAGTCCCCTTCGTCATGGAGCTTCCCAACTACCGCCTCCCGAGCCCGAAGAACGTCATCCGTCTCCTCGGCGAAAAGGCAAAGGACTTCATAAGAAAGGCGTTCACCGTCATCCTCGTTTCGACCGTCGTAATCTGGTTCCTGCAAAGCTTTGATCTTCACTTCAACTTCGCCGCGAAAAGCGGAGCGGACTCGATCCTGCAGCACGTTTCATCCTTCCTCGTCCCGGTATTCAGACCGCTCGGTCTCGGGGATGCAAGAATATGCACGGCGCTCATCAGCGGATTCATCGCGAAGGAAAGCGTCGTTTCGACGATCGAAATACTCTTTGCCGGATCGTTTGCGGAGTTCTTCCCTTCGATAGCTTCTGCTGTTGCCATGCTCGTCTTCTGCCTGCTCTACACTCCCTGCGTCGCCGCCGTCAACTCCGTCAAGCGTGAGCTCGGCTGGAAGACCGCCCTCGGAATGGTAGTATGGCAATGCTCGATCGCATGGGTCCTCGCCTATGCGGCAAAACTGATCTTCACGACGGTGCTGTAATGAGCGCGATAGATTACATCATCCTCGCCGCCGTCGCCATAGCCGTCGTCCTCGCCGTCATTTATCTGATCAAAAACAGAAAAAGCGGACAGGAATGCAGCGGCGACTGCGCCAACTGCAAAAGGAATTGCGGAAAATAAGAAAAACACAGATGACTGCGGTCATCTGTGTTTTTGCTTGTCAGAAAAATGTGATCTGATTAGTCTCGCTGAGGCAGTCGAGCGCACCGTTCGCTTTCAGAATATCCACGACGGCTTTTGTCAGTCTCGCCTTGAACTTGAGGTCCTCTATCGAGAGGATACCGCCTTCGTTTCTTGCGTCAACTATCGCCTGAGCGGCGGTGTCGCCGACACCGGCGAGTGAGTTGAACGGCAGACGGATCTTGCCGTTTTCGGGAACGTAAGCGAACGCCTCGGACTTCTCAAAGTCGATGGGCAGGAAACCGATCTTTCTTGCGTAGCACTCGTTTATAAGATTGAGCGTCGGGATCATTCCCAGCTCCTTCTGCGTCGCCTCGTTTCCTTTTTCCTGTATTTCCCTGATCGTCCTGACCACTCCCGCTTTTCCGCTGAGTGCTATCTCCGCGTCAAATCCGCCGGGAGCCGCCGAGAAGAACGCGGCGTAGAAGACGAGCGGCATGTGTATCTTATACCAGCCGAGACGGATGGCGGACATTACGTAAGCCGCGGCGTGCGCCTTTGGGAACATATATTTGATCTTGCGGCAGGAGTTCATATACCATTCGGGGACGTTGGCGGCGTTCATCGCCTCCACCATTTCGGGCTTGAGGCCCTTTCCCTTACGTACCGACTCCATGATGTCAAACGACATCTTGTTGGGAACGCCGTATCTGATAAGGTCGTTCATTATGTTGTCACGGCATCCTATGACCTGCGAAATCGTGCAGGTGCCGTTGTTGATAAGATCCTGGGCGTTGCCCGTCCACACGTCGGTACCGTGCGACAGACCGGATATCTGAAGAAGGTCGGCAAAGGTCTTAGGCTTTGCTTCCTCGACCATCTTCATGACGAAGCGTGTGCCGAGCTCGGGCAGACCGTAGGTGCCTATATTGGCGTCGATATCGCCCTTCTTTATGCCGAGCGGTTCGGTCGATGTGAAGAGCTCATAGACCTCGGGGGCGTTCATAGGAACGTCCATAACGCTCGTCCCGCTGTACTTTTCAAGCCACTTGTACTTCGTCGGCATATCGTGGCCGAGCTCGTCGAGCTTGAGCAGGGTGTCGTGGAGATATTCAAACGTGAAATGCGTCGTGACTATGTTAGAGTCGGGATCCTCCGCGGGGTGCTGTACCGGGCAGAAATCGTAGATCTCCATTTCCTTCGGCACGACGACGATACCGCCGGGGTGCTGTCCCGTGGTGCGCTTTACGCCTATGCAGTGCTTTTCTATACGCTGTATTTCCGCCTGGTTTACCTTGATGCCTCTCTCTTCGAGATACTTCATTACGTAGCCGAAGACGGTCTTGTCGGCAAGAGCGCCGATCGTTCCGGCACGGAAGACGTTCTCTGCGCCGAAAAGCTCCTCCGTGTACTTATGCACTCTTCCCTGCACGTCGCCGGAGAAGTTGAGGTCGATATCGGGGGATTTGTCTCCCTTGAAGCCGAGGAAGGTCTCAAACGGTATATCGTGACCGTCGCCGCGCATTTTCTCTCCGCATTTCGGGCAGTATGCGTCGGGCAGGTCGAAGCCGGAGCCGACCTTTTCGGGATTTGAAAAGTCGCTGTACTTGCACTTTGGGCAGTAATAGTGAGGCGGGAGAGGGTTGACCTCGGATATTCCCGCGCAGGAAGCGACGAACGACGAGCCGACCGATCCTCTCGATCCGACGAGATAACCCTGCGACTCGGAGAAGCTGACGAGCTTCTGCGCAATGATGTAAAGCACGGCGTAACCGTTGCTGATGATCGAATTAAGCTCCTTGTCAAGACGAGTCTTGACGAGCTCGGGGAGGGGTGAGCCGTACTGATTTTCGGCGTGCTCGTAGCAGATCCTCTGAAGATCCTCCTCCGCACCGTCGATGTGAGGCGTGAAGGTTCCCTTCGGGAAGGGACGTATTCCGCTCTCGACCATATCGGCGATCTTGTTGGTGTTGGTAATGACGACCTCTTCCGCTCTGTCGCCGAGGTAGTCGAACTCCTTCAGCATTTCCTCGGTGGTACGGAAATATATGCCCGTATCCTTGTCGGCGTCGCTGAACTTCATTCCCGCAAGCAGTATCTTGCGGTAGATCTCGTCGTGCTTTTCGAGAAAATGTGCGTCGCAGGTAGCACAGACAGGCTTTCCCGCCTCGTCGGCTATCGCTATAAGTCTGCGGTTGAAATTGCGGAGATCCTCGTCGTTGTTCGCCTGACCCTGAGCGATGAGGTAGCGGTTGTTGCAGATCGGCTGGATCTCGACGTAATCGTAATATGAAGCCATCTCGACGAGCTCGCTGTGCGGACGGTTTTCAAGCATTGCGTTGAAAAGCTCGCCCTCCGAGCAGGCGGAACCGATGATAAGCCCCTCGCGGTAATTGTCGAGGACGCTCTTGGGGTATTCTCGGATGCTTTTTGAAGTAGTTGAGATAGCTGAACGAAACGAGCTTGTAGAGGTTCTTGAGTCCGACCTTGTTCTTTACGAGAATGATCATGTGGTAGGTCTTCATCTTGAGGACGTCGACCTTATCAGCCATCGAGCTCTGCATCTGCCCGACCGACTTTATTCCCTCTTCGACGAGCTTTTCGGTCATCTTGAAGAAGATGGCCGCAAGCATTTCCGCGTCGTCGCTCGCCCTGTGGTGGTTGAAATCGCCGAGGTGGTAGAACGCCGCGATAGTGTCGAGCTTATGCTTTTTAAGAGTGGGATTGACGTATTTCGAGAGGGCAACGGTGTCGATGTAGGTATTGTTGAACTCAATTCCGTTGGCGTCGCAGACTTTTCTAATAAAGCTGGTGTCGAAGCCCGCGTTGTGGGCGATGAGTATCCTGTCACCTGCGTATTCGAGGAAGCTCTTTACCGCATCCGCCTGCGAGGGCGCGCCGGCGACCATTTCGTCGGTTATTCCGGTGAGCTCGGTGATGTTCTCGGGGATATGCCTTGCGGGATCGGCAAAGGTGTTGAAGACCGAGATGACCTCTCCGTTTTTCACAAGCGCGGCGCCGATTTCTGTGATAGCGTCGTTGAGAGGAGAAAGACCCGTCGTCTCGATATCGAATACGACGAATTCGCCGTCCTCAAACTGCGCGTCCTTGCCGCCGTAAACACATTTTGCCGCGTCATCGACGAAGTACGCCTCTATACCGTATATGACCTTCTGACCGAGTTCCTCCGCCGCGTTCATCGCGTCCTGGTAGCCCTGGACGTTGCCGTGGTCGGTGATCGCAATGGCGGGCATTCCCCATCTGTTTGCGGTCTTTACCGCCTCGGAAGGGGGGATGAGAGCGTCCATGGTGGACATATTCGTATGGAGATGAAGCTCAACGCGCTTCTTCTCGGATTTGTCCGCTTTCTTTACGCGTTTTATCTTCTGTATTCCGTCGGGCGAAATGCAGAGCTCGCCGTCAAACTTGTTCGGTTTGAGCGATCCGCATACCGCAAGATAGGTATTGGGAGCCGCTTCTCCCTTTTTCGTTATCTCCTTGAGGATGCCGTCGGCCTCCTCCTTCGAAGCGACCATTCTGCAGAATATCGATCCGTCGTCGTCCGAAAGAGCAAAGTTGATTATCGTCTTGTCGCCCTTGCGGGTGTCTTTGAAATCGACGTAGAGAAGCTCGCCCGTGACGCAGACGAACCTCATATACGAGCGGAGATTGCGCATCGGTGTCGGCTCGATCTCAAACGGATCGCCGTAAACGGATGCCGGCTCGCTGACGTCAAACGTCATATTTCCGACGGTATAGCTGCCGTCGTCGTTCTTTACCGCCTCTATATCCTCTTCACCGTAAAACGACGTGATATACTTCCCTTCCGGCTTCTTTTCCTCGTTCTCGTCCGGAACGACGGTGGTTGTGTTCACCGCGTTTTCGGACATATACGTGCTTATCGCCGCCGCCTGCGCTTCGTCGAAATCGTAGGTGAAGTTCTCGGTCTTTCGTATTGTGACCTCAAACCTCAGCCCGTATTCGCGGAATATGATATCCGAAAGCACCTGGTGCGTCTGTCCCGAATATATGAGGTCGATTCCGCCGTTTGACGACGCGGTATCGACCGTCAGCTTGTTGCCGTCGATCTTGCAGGAATATTCACGGAAGAAACCCTTTGACACAGCCGCGGTGCGGTTGAGTTCAAGCATAATATCGTCGAGACATTTTTCGTCGAAAAGGGAGCTGTCGTATCTCGGATTTATCGTGACGCCGTTTACGTCGTACGCTTCTTTGATCTCGTTTTCGATCACAAAAAGACTCTTCATCGGTATCACCGATGAAAAAGTCATGTCTATTACGATAAGTCTGCTCTCCTTGCTGACCTTCACCTCGTAGGCAGTGCACTTATCTATTATGTCAAGCTGTTCACCGCCCGGATGATACTTGTTGAACTTTTTAAGAAAAGGTGTTTCCATTTTTTACAGTTTGTTTATCTCCTCGGTGAGGATCTCTCTGATCCTGTCCTGAGGTATCTTTCTGATTACTTCTCCGTGTCTGAACAGAAGCGCATCTCCGTCGCCGCCGGCAACGCCGATGTCTGCTTCCCTTGCTTCACCCGGCCCGTTGACCGCGCAGCCCATTACGGCAACTCTGATCTCCCTTGACGGGTGCATCTCGTCGAGGTGTGCCTCAAGGTCGTTCACTATGTCTATAAGGTTTATCCTCGTTCTGCCGCAGGTTGGGCAGGAGGTGATGTTTATCCTGCTTTTGCCTATGCCGAGGCCGTCAAGAAGGCGTTTGCCTTCGACCACTTCTCTTGCCGGGCTGTCGGTGAGGGATACCCTTACGGTATCGCCGATTCCGTCGCTGAGGAGCGAGCCGATACCGACGAAGGATTTGACGATACCCATATTATATGTCCCCGCCTCGGTTACGCCGATATGGAGGGGATAAGGACACTTCTCCGAAAGAAGACGGTAGGCGCCTATCGTCGTCCTTACGTCCGACGACTTGACGGAGATGACAATGCGGTCAAAATCGTTCTTTTCGAGGAGCGAAGCGTGATAAAGAGCCGATTCGGCAAGCGCCTCGGGTGTCGGGCCGCCGTACTTTACGAGCATATCCTTCTCGACGGAACCGCTGTTTACGCCTATCCTTATCGGGAGATTTCTTGCGTTGCAGGCGCGGACGACCTCTTTTACCCTGTCCTCACCGCCGATGTTGCCGGGATTTATTCTGATCTTGTCGGCTCCGGCGTTCGCCGCCTCTATCGCAAGGCGGTAGTTGAAGTGGATGTCGGCGACGACGGGCATTTTCACGTCCGACGCCTTGATCTCCGCGAGCACCTTAACCGATTCCATATCCGGAACGGTCATCCTCACGATGTCACATCCGGCGTTCTCGAGCTCCTTCATCTGCGCGTAAAGCGCCCCGAAGTCGCTGCTCGGCACGTTAGTCATCGACTGCACCGAGACCGGAGCATCTCCGCCTATCACGATATTTCCCACCCTTACCGGGATCGTTTTTCTTCTGTATGCGTTGTAATCCATATTTTTTACCCGAAAAGCTTCGATACGTCAAAGAATGATACCGCTACCATAAGCAGCATAAGCAGGGCAAGCCCCGCAAAATTGATATACGCCTCTGTCTTGGGGCTTACGTGAAGACCGGTCACCGCCTCGATGAGCAGAAGAAACGCTCTGAACCCGTCAAGCGCGGGGAACGGAATGAGGTTGAACACGCCGAGGTTGACGGCGATGAGCGAAACGAGGTACATGAGCGTCTGCCCGCCGTCCTCCTTTGAGGACTCCGCCGCTTCGCTTATTATCTTCGTGACTCCGACGGGCCCCGACATATCCTTCACGCCGTATTCGCCGACGATGAGGTCGATCAGGGAATCCCATATCATTCTGACGGTCGTCAGAGAACGGTAGATGATCTGCTTCACGACGTTTCCGAAGCTGAATGTGACCTCGCCGACGTAGAAAAATCTTGCGCCGAATGTGTGGCCTTCGCTCTCTGTCGTCGGGAAGCGGAAGTCTTCGAGGACTACCTTTTCGCCGTTTCTAATGACCGTAACGTCGGTCGGCTTTGCCGCGTCGTGCATGATCGTATAGGAC
>JAGHTD010000182.1 GCA_018065475.1 Candidatus Colimorpha enterica | reverse complement strand
AAGCACGAAGCGTATCCGAAGAAACCGCCGGCATAATTATCGGCAGTGACCGTACCGGAGTTTTGCGAGTTCTCGACCGATGAATTGATTATCATATGCGGGTTCTTGTAGTAACCGACGAAGCCGCCGGCAGCGTTTGAACCCGTTATAATGCCGGAGTTCTTGCCGCCGCTTATCGAGAATGCCGTTTTCGAGTTGAGTGAACCGACAAATCCGCCGGCATTAGCCGTCTCGGACGTGACGACGCCCTTGTTTTCGGAGTTTGTGACGGTGAGGGTGTAGTTTGCGGAGCCGATCAATCCGCCCGCGTTCTTATATCCTCTGACCTCTCCCTCATTTACGGTATTCTTGAACGATACGTTGCCGTCCATCAGAGCAACGATTCCGCCCGCCGCACCGGCAGACGCGGTGATCTTGCCGAAGTTGGTGCAGGACGTGAAGGTCTGCTTTCCGCTGTCGTGGTATCCGAATATTCCGCCGACGTTGTTCTTACCGCTTATATCGGCGTAGTTTACCGAATTGCTTACGGTGTTGGGATACAACGACGCGCCGACGAGTCCGCCGACATTTGACGCTCCCTTGACCGAACCGCTCATGATTTTGATATTGGTCACGGTCGCCGCCGAGGCGATCTCGCCTACGCAGACGCCGACGTTGTCGGAGTTCTCGCAGTTGATGCTGACGTTATCAAACGTGAGGTTTCTGACTACGGCGTCTTGTCCGATCCTGCGGAAGAGACCGAAGCGGTAACCGCCGTTTGAGCCCTCGTTGTAGGTGAAGTTGGAAATGGTGTGGCTGTTTCCGTTGAAGGTGCCGCGGAACTCCACGTCCGCCTTCGACGTCGGCCATACGGTCGCCCAATCGATGCCCGAAAGGTCGATGTCCGCCATCAGCTTACCGCTCACGTAGGGACGGTCGTTGACAATGTGATCGACATAGTCAACCAGCTCGTCTGCCGTGGAAATGAGCACTTCTTCGGTAAAGTAATAGAAGTAGCATCTGTTGTCAAGAGTTCTGTTGTCCTTGAAAACGAGCAGATCCTCGGCGTCGGCGAACGAAGAGGTGATCTTTCCGTACTTATCTACGGAAACGGTCGCCGTCGTGGGGAATCCGGAGAGAATGAGCTGACTTGAATCGGAGCCGAGCTTGCTTCCCGTTGCGAAATATGTGGGCAGATTGCCTGCGCCGGGGATGGAGAAGCCGTACATTTTAAGAACGTCGGTAAGCGTATAGGTTTTCGCTTCCGTAAGGTTTCTGAACAGCAGTCCGGATTCGTTGCTCATCAGTCTCTTGTAGAAGGTGTCGAGCTCGTTTGCCGTCATGCACTGCGTGAGATAATAATTTATCGTTTTGTTGGCTTCGGCAAGCTTGCTCTTGTAATCGCTGTCGGTCCAGCCCGAAACGGAAACGCCGCATTCGGCAGATCCGGTGGATGAAACCGACTGTCTCAGATTGACGAAGTTGACGGTGACGTAATTTCCCGATACCGTGTAGGACTTGTTGTAGCAGTTGCAGTAATTCTGAACGAAGGTGTTGTAGGACGAGACTACCGAATCTGCGTTCTTGGCGTCAAATACCCTTGAGGTATCACTGATTATCTGTTTCAGATAGCTCTGCCAGATGGAGCCGTTTGCCTTGTCCTTATATTTTGCAACGGCGCTTGACGGCAGTCTGTTTTTGAGGTCGCCGTCGGTCTTGGCGAGCTCCTCGAGATTGACGATCAGCTCTTTCGTTTCGACGGTTTCTCCGTCGCTGTAATTGATGACGTCCTTGTATTCGGGCTTATCTGCAGTAACGTTGAGCTGTCTGTGGGTAAAATACTTCGCCTGGCAGACGATCGTCATCACGTTAAGCGCTTCGCCGATGATCGAGTTGAGGGAATTGAGGTATTCTGAAACGAGGATCGCCGCCTCACCGACGAATACCGATCTCGTACAGCCGATCTTGAGGAATCTCGAATAGAGACTCTCGGGGTTCATCGAGAAATAGGAACCGTCGATGTAGGAGATCGCCTCCGCAACGTTTGAAACGAGCGGAGAAACGCTCTTGCCTTCGATCTCGGAGAAGGTCAGCATTTCGGCAATGATGAGCGTCCTGTACTCCTCCGACGTTTCGTCGGCGGTGGACTGGACGGTCGCTATATCCTTCCAGAGGGCGAGGGTATCAGACTTGATACTCGTGATAAGCGCGTTGACGTGCTCGAAGGTGTTGAGATAATCGTTTGTCAGTATCTCTTTTGTGCTCTCGTTGATGACGTCCGTCAGACGGCTTTCCATCTGATTGATCTGATTGGAAAGGGCGTCAATCTTGCGGCCGAGCTCCTCAACCGCCATCTGCACCGTTTTCAGCGTAACGATGTTTATGCCGAGCTTGTCGTACAGCAGCTTGTCAAGGCCGTATCCGAACGCCTTTTCGGCACCCGTCGTCGCAATTCCTTTGAGAAGGTCGAGACCGAGGTCTGTCCAGAAGCCGCCTGTACGCAAATCTCTTCCGAAGTTGCTGCGCTCAATGCTGACTTCAAGCGACAGGATCTCCCCCGTCGAGTTCGACTCTTTGCTTATCTGAATACTGCCGCAGGCATCGTCGGAATATATGTTTCCGCTGGTGGAGATCAGAAGCGTGGAGTTATCGACCGGAGTCACCCTGGTCATATACAGGTTTCTGAACGCTCCGAAAAACTGAATGTCGTCCCCGCCTATTCCGGCGTCGAAAACAATGTTGTCGCCCTTGATGAGGATGATCGGATCGATGTCGAGCCAGGAGATCTCGTTGACGACGCTCGCCGACGGCTCAAGTTCGGGAAGCTCTTCTTTGACCCCGCTGCTGCATCCGACGGCGTTGATAAGCATTACCGCCGCAAGAGCGAACATCAGGATCCTCTTGATTGTTTTTTTCATAGTAAACCTCTCAAATCGTAATATTATGCCCGTACTATTCGGATCATTTCATTAAATGTATTTTTTCTGTTTCGGCTTGTCCGGAAACGCACCGTCACGAGAAGATGAGAGCGAAGATAAGCTCTCCGATCATATTGGCGGCGGTGTCTCTGACGTCTTCCTCGCTCATCCCGAGAACGTCGGTGTATTCGGCAGGCATTGAGGGGATCGTGTCGTATGACCTGACGGTGAGCGAGCGGAGGATCCCCGCGTCCTTACCTTTGACTGTCAGACCGTCGATCGTCAGGACGGCGTCTCCGTTTGCCAAGCGGTAATTTCCGCTTCCCTCGGCGTAATCTCCGCCGAGAGTGAACGCGCCGGTGTTCCCGGCGTAGGTCAGACGCTCTTTCTCATTGCCGTCGATCATCAGCTTTCCGACGGTGCCGTCACCGTTCTTTTCGGTGACGTATTCCGCCTTGCGGACGTCGCCGTTTCTGCCGAAGGTGATGCTCATCTTATCCTTTGATACCACGTTGTAGCCGAACAAGTAGCTTTCGCCCTTCGGTGTGACCGCCTCGCCGTCAAGCGAGACAATCATTCCGGCGGTGATACCGAATACCGATCTGAATATCAGCCCGTCTTCGCCGTAACCGGAAAGATATTTGTCGAGCATTGCCTCGACCTGTTCGGGCTCGGTGATATATTCGCCGTCGGCATCCTTGTAGAACAGCTTATCCGCCGTTTCTTTGCCGAGAAGACCGCTTAAAAAGTCGAAGGTCTGCGTATCGTGGATGAACTCGCCGACGATGACGTCGCTTGCCGCTTTCTTAACGTCCTCATAAGTCACTTCAAGCGTGACGTTGGTGATAAGTCCCTTTCGCTTTGCGCTGATATCAACATTTCTGAAGAAGGCGTCAACGGCGCACTTCTTATATTTTTCGGCAATCTCGGCGATCTTCACCTTTTCGAGATACGCCTTTACTGCCGCGTCGGCAATCTTTTCGGACTTTTCCTCACCGATAAGCCCGCCGATGTAGGACGGAGGGAGCTTGTCGCTCAGTTCGGGAAGGACGAAGCCGAAATTCTTTTCCTCTTTACCGGTAAGCGCGGCAGAGGCGATATACAGCTTTTCGTCGGTGTAAAGACTGATCCTCGGTCTTACTCTGCCGATGTTTCCGCAGAGATCGACCACGCAATGACCGCCGAAATACGCCTTGACAGCGGGATCGGTGACGGTGATCTTTCCTATCGGGTACTTGTCCGACAGGTCAACGGGGATCTCCGCGTTGAGCTCGGCGGCAAAAGAGCCGTTCTTCGCCGCGTTTTCGACCGTCTCTATCAGTTCCTCGCCGACGACGTACTTGAACGTCTTTTCGAGCGAATCGAGCAGAAGCTCCTTCGGGTCCGTCTTTTTCCCGCATCCCGCAAGGGAAGCGCAGAGGATCGCCGCCGCGACCAGTACCGCAGACAGCTTTGTGATTTTTTTCATACCATACCTCGTTTCATCTGATGAACATCGCATCGCCGAAGGAGAAAAATCTGAACTTTTCCTCGATCGCCTTTTGATATGCGTTGAGCATTATCTCCCTCGACGAGAACGCCGAGACGAGCATAAGCAGGGTGCTTTCGGGAAGGTGGAAGTTGGTTATCAGTCCGTCGATGATTTTGAACTTATATCCGGGGTAGATGAATATTCCGGTGTCGTCGCTCATCGCGTGAACGATACCGTTGTCGTCTGTGACGCTCTCGAGCGTACGGCAGGAGGTCGTTCCTACCGCTATCACCCTGCCCTTGCGGTTGTTGATCTTATCCGCAGTTTCCTGCGAAACGGAGATGAA
>JAGHTD010000116.1 GCA_018065475.1 Candidatus Colimorpha enterica | reverse complement strand
GCTCGGCGATCTCCTCTTCCTTGACGGCGGGCGCGCTGATAGGCGCGTTCATCGCCTCGGGCGTGTTGCCCTTTTCTTCCTCGTTCGTCTCGTGCTGGATCACGGAGACGGGCTCTGCCGTTTTCGTTCTTGGGCGCTTCTTCGTCTCGGGGATCACGACGGCGTACGCGTCGTCGAGCAGATCGTCGATCGAGATGCCGAACAGAAGATGCAGTTCGATCAGCTTCGGCACTTCGGGGTACGACTGTCCCGACTCCCATTTGTAGACCGCCTGGCGGGAAACGCCGACCGCGCTCGCCATTTCATCCTGCGTGATGCCCTTGATTTTGCGAAGTTTGACCAGTTTCTCGGAGAATTCCATACTGTATCCTCTCTATCCTTAAAATTTGTAATCCAAGTTGTGATAATTGGTGTATGAGACGGTGTTCAGCCGCCAGCCGTCCGTTTCTTCGACGAAGCCGAGATGCAGTTTGCCGCTCTGCGTATCGCCCGAAGCGTTCGTAACGACGTAGGGGACGTAGACGTAGACCACGTCACCTTTCGCGCGGTCGCAATACGCCGCGCCGAGGTCGAGGGAAAGGGTATCGGTGTAATCGACGCGGGCGTCGTTCCGCACCATCAGCACACCGTCGTCGCGCTCAAAGTAGCGGGCGTACGCCACGAGGGTGTTGTCCTCGTCGATGACGGAGGAGAGCTTCGTGGAAGCGATCTGTTTCACGACGGCGTCGGAGTAGACCGCCTCGGTCTTTTCTTTCAGATCGGCAAACGACGACACGCCGTACGCCGCAAGCGACGTCGCGGAGGCGGGCGTGTAGCCGTTTTCCGCCTGTCCGACGGTGGAAAATCCCTTTCCGTAATAGATCTGATTGAGTTTTTCCGCCTCGGGCAGAAGCGCTCTTGCCGCCGCGAGGACGGTCGCCTCGTCGTACTTTCTGTCTTTCTGCTTTTTCTTGCAGGAAGCCGCGGGCAGAAGGAGCGTCAGTACGAGGAGCAGGGAAACGACGCGAAGGAATTTATTCCTCATCGCCGCTCTCTCCGTTCTCGTCCGCTTCGGGCTCCTCGGCGGGCGCGATCTCGTGGAGGGCGGTCGGAGCGGGAATCTTTTCCGCCTCGGCTTCCGCCGCTTCGGTATCCGCTTCGAGCTCTTCTTCCTTTTCGAGGCGGCAGGCGTTGTAGATCAGCGTGTTTTCGTTCACGCGCATCAGAATGACGCCGGCTGCGGTACGGGAGTAGAGGTTGATCCCCTCGACGGGCATACGGATGATCGTGCCCTCGGAGGTGATGAGCATAATATCGTCGGTCTCGTCGACGGTGAGGATCGCCGCGAGTTTACCGGTCTTGTCTGTGATATGGTGACAGGAAACGCCTCTGCCGCCGCGGTGCTGCAATTCGCGCAGCTCGGAGAACGCGGAGCGTTTGCCCATGCCCTTTTCGGTGACGGTCAGGAGCGACTTTCTATCGTCCACGAGCGCCACGCCGATCACGTAGTCGCCCTCGTCGAGACGGATGCCGCGCACGCCGCGCGCCGTTCTGCCCATCGGACGGACGTTCTGCTCGTCGAATCTCGTCGCGAGGCCGTTGTGCGTCGCGATGACGAGACTTTCCTTGCCGTAGGTGTGACGGACGCAGAAGAGCTCGTCGCCCTCGTCGAGCGAGATCGCGATCTTGCCGCCCTTGCGCTGGTAGGAGAATTCCGACAGCAGCGTTCTCTTGATGACGCCGAAATGCGTGACCATCGTGAGGTATTCGCCGTCGCGGAACTCGGTGATCGGCATGAACGCCGTGACCTTTTCGCCCCCGTCGAGCTCAAGGACGTTCACCATATAGGTGCCTTTCGCGGTGCGGGACGCCTCGGGGATGCGGTACGCTTTCTTCATGTAAACTTTACCCTTGTTGGTAAAGAAGAGGAGATTGGCGTGGCTGTTCGACACCACGACGTTCTCGACGTAATCGTCTTCCTTCGTCGTCATGCCGATGATGCCCTTGCCGCCGCGGTTCTGTGCCATATAGGTATCGGCGCGCTGGCGTTTGATGTAACCCGTGTGGCTCATCGTGCTCACGCAGGTGTGACGCTCGATGAGGTCTTCGAGGTCGATCTCTTCCTCGACGTCCTGGATCTCGGTCTTTCTGTCGTCGCCGTACTTGTCGGCGATCGCCTGCAATTCGAGCTTGAGCTGTTCTTTCAGCTTCACGGGGTCGGCGAGCAGCTCGTTATAGAAGTTGATACGCTCCATGAGCTGATCGTATTCCGCCTGCAGCTTCTCGCGGTCGAGTCCCTGGAGGGCTTTGAGACGCATATCGAGGATCGCCTGCGTCTGGATCTCGTCGAGACCGAAACGCTCCATCAAGCGTTCCTTCGCGTCGTCGTAGGACGTGCGGATGATGTGGATAACTTCGTCGATGTTGTCCTGCGCGATGAACAGACCTTCGAGCAGGTGGGCGCGTTCTTTCGCTTTTTTCAGGTCGTAGCGCGTCCGTCTCGTGATGACCTCCTCCTGGAAGGTCAGGTATTCGTCGATGATGTGGCGCAGGGAGAGGATCTTCGGCTGCGTCTGATTCTGCACGAGGGCGAGCATCGTAATGGAGAAGGACGACTGCATCGCCGTCTGCGCGAAGAGCTTGTTGAGGACGACCTGTGCGTTCGCGTCGCGCTTCAGCTCGATGACGATACGCATACCGTTGCGGTCGGATTCCTCGCGGACGTCGGAAACGTCCTCAAGCGTTTTGTCTCTGACCTTATCGCAGATGACCTTGACGAGCTGGCGCTTGTTGACCTGATAGGGAAGCTCGGTCACGATGATGCGGGTGCGCTTATCCTTGCCGTACTCCTCAAAGTTCGTGCGGGCGCGGACGACGACTCTGCCGCGGCCGGTCTCGTACGCCTGGCGGATGCCGGCGCGTCCCATGATGATGCCGCGCGTCGGGAAGTCGGGGCCGGGGATATGCTCCATCAGCTCGTCGAGCGTCGCTTCGGGGTTATCGAGGACGCAGATGCAGGCGCCGATGACTTCACGCAGGTTGTGCGGGGGAATGTTCGTCGCCATACCGACCGCGATACCCGATGAGCCGTTGACGAGCAGGTTCGGGAAGCGGGAAGGCAGGACGCGGGGTTCTTTGCGCGACTCGTCGAAGTTCGGGTCCCAGTTGACCGTTTCCTTGTCGATGTCGCGGAGCATTTCGTTGGAAATTTTGGAGAGGCGCGCCTCGGTATAACGGTATGCCGCGGCGGGGTCGCCGTCGACCGAACCGAAGTTACCGTGGCCGTCGACGAGGGTATAGCGGAGGGAGAAGTCCTGCGCGAGACGGACGAGCGCGTCGTAGACCGACATATCGCCGTGCGGGTGGTAACGACCGAGCACGTCACCGACGCAGGTCGCGGATTTCTTGAAGGGCTTATCGCTCGTCAGACCGTCCTCGTACATCGCGTAGAGGATACGGCGGTGGACGGGTTTCAGACCGTCGCGCACGTCGGGAAGTGCTCTGCCGACGATGACGCTCATCGCGTAGTCGATATAGCTGTTTTTCATCTCTCCGACGAGCTCGGACTCGGTGATGACCTGCTCGGGGAAGAGGATGTCTTCGGGTTTATAATCTCTGTTGTGTGCCATAGTGTGCCTTCCTTAAATATCGAGGTTGACGACGTATTTCGCGTTCTTTTCGATCCATTCGCGGCGCGGCTCGACGTCCTCGCCCATCAGGACGCTGAAGACGCTGTCCGCCGCGACGGCATCGTCCATCGTGATGCGGCGCAGGGTACGCTTTTCGGGGTCCATCGTCGTCTCCCAGAGCTCGTGAGGATCCATTTCACCGAGACCTTTGTAGCGAGCGATGTCGATCTTCACGT
>JAGHTD010000129.1 GCA_018065475.1 Candidatus Colimorpha enterica | reverse complement strand
ATTCAGTGCGGTATCGGCACTTACGACGTGCTGAAGGTTTACGAAGAAATAAGAAAGATCACTCCCGACCGTGAAAAGGCGCTGAAAGCCGTAGCCGCATTCGACTACGACAAGTGGACCGAATACCTCTGCGAAAAGCTCGGCAACGCCGCAAAGGCGATGATCGACAACGAGGCGAAGGAACAGAAATACAACAAAGAAGCCCACAGGGAAAGACTTGAAAAGATCATAGCAAACTGGGACGAGATCATAAAGATCGCCGAGACCCTTCCCTCTTCCGAGAGCATAAGAAAGCTCCTCATCGGTATCAACGCACCCGTCAGCCCCACCGAGATAAATCTCCCCAAAGAGGACGAGAGAATGGCGTTCGTTATCACAAAGGATATCAGAGACAAGTACATCGGCTCCCGCCTCCTTTGGGATATAGGCGAGCTTGACGAAGTCGCTGACAAGCTGTTCGGCAATGCTTGACCTCAAAGAAACGGTAATCGGTATCGAGCTCGGCTCGACAAGGATCAAGGCGGTACTGCTCGACCGTGACCATTTGCCGATCGCCTCCGGCGGCTACAAGTGGGAAAGCAAGCTGATACACGGTGTGTGGACCTACGACCTCGGACTTGTCAAAGAGGGCTTGCAGACCTGCTTTGCGGAGCTTAAAGCCGATTTTTACGCAAAATACGGGCGTAAGCTCACCGAAACGGGGTGCCTCGGCATTTCCGCAATGATGCACGGCTTTCTGCCTTTCGACGCCGACGGGAACCTTCTCACACCGTTCAGGACGTGGAGAAATATGATGACCAAAGAGGCGTCGGAGGAGCTGAGCGAGCTTTTCGGCTTCACCGTTCCTCAGCGCTGGAGCGTCGCGTTCCTTTACGATGCGATAAAGAAGGGCGAGCCGTACATTGGCAGGATCGACTATATGACCACGCTCAGCGGTTACGTGCATTATCTGCTCAGCGGACGGCGCGTGCTCGGGCTCTGCGACGCTTCGGGGATGTTCCCAATCGACACCGAGACGCAGTATTACGATCAGTCTATGCTCGGCAAGTTCGCAAAGCTCACCGAAAAATACGGATTCACGCAGAAAGTGACCGATATATTCCCTCTCCCGCTCGCCTGCGGTAAGGATGCGGGCATTCTCACCGACGAGGGCGCGCTTATCCTCGACCCGACCGGAGAGTTCGGGGGCGGTTTAAGGATGTGTCCTCCCGAGGGCGACTGCGCCACCGGAATGGTCGCCACCAACTCGGTAAGAGAAAAGATCGGAAACGTCTCCGGCGGAACGTCTATCTTCGCTACCGTTATCGTCAAAGAGAAGCCGGTCACAGACCCGCTCCTCAACGTGCTTGCCACACCGTCGGGAAATAACGCCGTTATGGTCAACGTCAACAGCTGTTCGACCGAGATAGACAGATGGGTGGGCATATTCAGACAGTTTGCCGACCTTCTCGGCGTTGAGCTCACCACAGACAGACTGTATTCGACGCTTTTCACAGCCGCCGAAAACGGGAAAAAGGACTGCGGAGGACTGCTTTCGATGGGTTACGTTGCGGGTGAACCCGCCGCCGATACCTCCGAGGGACGCTCGCTTATCGTCGAGGAACAGGATTCGGAGCTTGAAATATCCACGTTTATGCGCTCGCTTCTCTGTTCTCCGCTTTCGCTCCTCAAGGTAGGACTCAACAAGATGAGGGAAAACGGGATCGTGATCGAAAAGCTATACGCTCACGGAGGCTACTTCAAAACCGGGGATATAGGCAAAATGCTTATGTCCGCCGCCGCAGAGGCACCCGTCACGACCATGAAGACTGCAGGAGAAGGCGGAGCATACGGTATCGCTCTCCTTGCCGCATATATGAAACACAAAGACCTGAAATCCTTTGAGGACTTCCTTGAAGAGGACGTTTTCTCAAAGGCGGAAATGAACACCTATACCGCCTCAAAAGAGGAGATCGACGGATTCAACGCTTACTACGCGAAGATGAGACGCGCTCTCCCCGTCGAATATTCCGCGATCGCAAACACAGACTGATATGAACAAAAACCTATATGTTACCGCAATATCCGCGCTGTGCATCGTGACCATGCTCGCCGCCGCGCTCTGCGTTCCGCAGCTCCGTAATAACCCCGGACTGTCGGACGACACGTCCCAAGACGTCAGCGATATTGACAGCGAATACTACGTCGTCGAGATCACGGACACCGAAGGAGAGACCACGGTAATTTACGATCACCCGCCGTCCTGGACGGATGATAACATCTACGACCACCCGCCGCTTGAGACGGAGGAGCCGGTGCATAAGCATAAGTTCAAGACCACAGTGCTTGCGCAGAACGACTGTATGCACGGTGGGCGCGCTTATCAGATATGCGAGGAATGCGGCTACGACCGCTACGTGCTTCTCTACCGCAAGGGCCACAGCTGCACCACGACGATCAAACCCGAAGCGGACGGAAAGATCTACAACCGCACCTACTGCTTCACCTGTCAGAGATGGTACGTCGAGGAGATGAACTATACCCTTCATGTAGGCGAAGAGGACGGCATAACGCGTGAAAAGATGATCGCGTGGCTGTCGTCGCACGAACACGATGAATACTACCTCGGCACGGTCTATAAGGGCCACGCATACGCTTTCCCGCAGGGAGCGGCAAATTACAGCCAGCTTACCGACGAGGAACAGAAGCTCGCCGTCGAGGCGGCGGGACTTTACGTCAAATCGAACAAGAACGGTCAATACAAGCATAAATACGGCAAGCCGGGCGTCAACTGCTCCGGGCTTATCGGGCACTTCATGTACGCAGTCAATCCTCATTTCATCGACACCTTCAACAAGAACATCACGAGCAGTTCCTACCTCGGCTTCAAACCGTCGCCGTCAACGACAAATCAGAGCGTGACCAACGCATGGAACTGGTACATTCTCGTCACCCGCAATTCGGTATCGTCACATGCACAGAAATACGACGAAATGGGCAAATATTTCTGCTACAAGTTCCCGACGCGCGAAGAGATGATGAGCTCCGGTGTGCTGAAAAAGGGCGATATAGTCCTTGCAATGCCTCAGTATAAAGACGACGATATGCACCTCGGAATGTTCTGGGGCGACACGTCGGATGAGGATATTTTCTGGGTATCGGAAAAGAACGGCGTGGAGCTGAAGTTCATGCACGATCCCGCAAAGATCGCCGACACCACCTACTGGTACGTGATGCCGCTCATCGATCAGGCGGAATACGACCTCAAATACGGTTCGTCACCGGCAAGCCACGAAACCGAGCCAGAATGAAAAGAATCACACAAGCAAAAAAAGAGAGCCGAGGCTCTCTTTTTTGTTTTTACAATTTGAAGTGGTTCAGGATCAATAATACAGTTTATCGACTTCTGCAAGAAGCGAGATCAGATTGGACTTGAACAGTTCAAGCTCTTTTCCGCCGACCTCGGTCTCATACTCTTTTCTTCTGACGTTTCTGCGGAGAAGACGTGTGAAGCCGATGACCTTTGCCATTTTCTCGATCTCGGCGATCTCCTCTTTGCTTCTGCCGGAGAAATACAGTTCAAGCGTCTTGTCCCTGATTGAGAGCGCGGTCTCGTGAGGAATACCGAGGAATCTCATCGACACGCCCTTATCGACGGACGAAAATCCGACGTATGCGTTATAGACCGACGCAAGCTCGAAGATCGGATGACCGTAGCAGAGGGTGTCCATATCAATAAGAAGGGTCTCGCCGTTCTGAAGCATGACGTTCTTGATGTGGTAATCACCGTGGATCATGTGATAATCGGTAGGAATCTCCTTGATGAGTCTGACGAGCTTTTTGCCCGTCTCCTCGGGAAGATACTCGGCGGTGAAGGACGCCCACTTAACGCCCGTCTCTTTCATATCGGGCATATCGTTGGGCTTGACCTCGGTGGAGTGGATCTTTCTCATAAGATCGACCGACATTTCGACGTACTCGTCGAGCTTTTCGGGCTGCTGAGCGATCAGCTTTGCAAACGACTTTGCGTTGAGAAGCTCAAAAACAGAGCCGTAGGTGTCGCCTACCTTTACAACGTCGTAGGGGATAGCCGTGGGGATACCGAGGACGAACGCCTTTCTCGCAAGCTCTCTTTCTCTGTGGATATCGTCAAGAGCGTCGGAGTTGAAATAGACCTTGATGATCGTATCGGGATCGAGGCG
Organism: Candidatus Colimorpha enterica; assembly: GCA_018065475.1. Lineage (GTDB taxonomy): Bacteria > Bacillota > Clostridia > Oscillospirales > CAG-272 > Colimorpha_A > Colimorpha_A enterica. The sequence goes on along the minus strand of JAGHTD010000129.1, from coordinate 3,804 downwards.
GTAAACCTTACCGTTTGCGCCCTGACCAATGACCTCACAGCCATCGACGGACAGCTTTCTGTATCCCTTTTCGATCGGCAGCATCTCGGTGAATCCCGTCATATCGAAGATTTCGTAAACCTCGGATGTTACGTTCACGATCTTAAGCGTCGGCTCGTTCTTTCTCAAACGGAGAATAACGCGAAGTCCGGCACTGGAAATATATTCAAGCTCGTCAAGGTCGGCTATGACCGACGTATGAGGATTGGACGAAACCGCCTTATTCACTTCGGCTTCAGCCAAAGGAGCATTTCCCGAGTCGATACGGCCGGAAAATCTGATAGTAAGTACGTTATTGTTGAGTTCGGAAGTAATTGCAGCCATTTTGATAACCTCTTTATCTGTTCTGTAAACACAGTATTTTGAAAAAATAAAGGACGCGGTCAGCGTCCTTGTGGCTGGGATGACAGGGGTTGAACCTGTACTATAAGAGTCAAAGTCTCATGTGCTGCCGCTACACAACATCCCAATATTACGCTACATAAATTATACACAAAATCAGAGAAAAAGTCAACCTTTTTTTCACTTTTCATATTGTTGATTTTTTATTATTTTTGTGATATAATACTTTTTAACAAAATAACGGGAAGTACTGTATGGAATCCGTAATAATATTCATTTTGCAGGTGTTCGGCATAGCTTCATTCTCTGCCGCCGCAACGCTCACCGCACTCAGAAAAAATACCGATATGATAGGCGCTCTCATCCTTGCCTTCACGACATCCTTCGGCGGAGGAATAATGAGGGATATTTTCACCGGCCATATCCCGCCTCACCTTTTCACCGACTACGACTATATGATATTTGCCGTCGTCTGCACCGCCGTCAGTCTGGTCATCTATCACCTGGCGTTCATCAGAAAGATCAGCGATTATCTCGTTGAGCACCGTCATTTCTTCCTCATCGAGTTTTTCGATACGGTAGGAATCGCGCTCTTTTCGGTTTCCGGCTCCGCTACTGTTATCAATATCGGCGGAAAGATCGGCACCAACAACGCCCTCGTCATCTTCTGCGGCGTGATCACGGCAGTCGGAGGCGGCGTGCTCCGTGACCTGCTCCTCGCCGAAATGCCGGGAATATTCAAGAAATACGTCTATCTTCTTCCCTGCCTCGCCGGAGCCGCATTCTACGTTTATCTGCATACGGTTATCGGCGAACTGCCGACAACTGTCATCGCGGCGTCGATAATCATCTGCATCCGTATTCCGGCCATCCTGCTCAAATGGACTCTCCCCACACCGCAGAACAAGTTCAACAAAGGAACTGGGAAATGATCTGATCATAAATATATAATACCGGGATCGGCAACGCCGATCCCGGTATCTCTTTTTATTCAGTATCGACGTCAAGACGCTGACGCTCTACGAGCTTTGCGAAATAGCCGTTCTTCTCGATCAGTTCGTCGTAACTGCCGTCCTCTACTATCTTACCCTTGTCAAGGTAGATTATACGGTCGGCGTGTCTTATCGTGGAAAGACGGTGCGCAATGACTATCCTCGTGCATTTGAGCGAATCTATTGCTTCGGATACGTTCTTCTGCGTGATGTTGTCAAGTGCGCTCGTCGCCTCGTCGAACATGAGGATCTTCGGCTTCGGAGCGACCGCACGGGCGATCATAAGACGCTGTTTCTGTCCTCCGGAAATGCCTCCCTGACCTTCGCTGATAAGCGTGTGCATTCCCATAGGCATACTGCGTATGCTGTCTGCAATCGACGCGATCTCAGCCGCTTCCCATGCCTGATCCATAGTAAGCTCCGGCGCGGTAATGACGATATTTGAATATATATCTCCGCTGAAGAGCTTGCCGTCCTGCATTACGACGCCGATCTTCTTGCGGAGCGATTCAAGGTCGAGCTTGGCAATGTCTCTGCGGTCGTAGAAGATACTGCCCTTCTGAGGCGTTTCAAAACCGAGAAGCAGACGCATAAGCGTCGATTTTCCGCAGCCGGTCGAGCCGACTATCGCAAGATATTCGCCGGGAGCGATCTTAAGCGAAAGATCGTCGATGACGTTTGGCATATTCTCGTCGTAACGGAAAGAAACGTGCGAAAGCTCGATACCTCCGCGGAAGGAGGATACGTTCTCCTTGCCGTCGTGTGATTCCGGCTCCGCCTCCATGATCGGCCTTGCCATTTCAAGTGCGGGCTTGATATCGGCGATGGACACCGCGATCGAAACGACCGACATGAACGCAGACGATACCATTCCGTAAGCGCTGCTGAACGCGTAGTAATCGGCGACCCCTATACGGTTCTTTATCGCTATAGCGTAAAGTATCATCGTACCGATGAGGGAGAGCGCAAGATTAAGCGTTCCGCTGATTTTAAGGAACGCAGGCGGGTTATACGAAAGCTGTGCCTCTTTTGAATACTGTCTTGCCCAGCGCGAGAAGGTACGCTTTTCGGCACCCGCGAGCTTTATCTTCTGGATACCCGTGATCGTCGCATAGGTAAGACCGCTCGTCTTCGCCGCGTCCTCCATTCTCTTGCGGCTGACGCTCATCTGCATTCCGGTGGTCAGCAGAGTGAGCGCGAGTGTCGCAACGGTTATGATAAGCGACGGAGCGACGAGAGAAGGCGCAAATACGAAAATCTGCCCTATGTAGATAAGCGAGAACAGCGAGGTAAAGCCCGACATTCCGATCGTATTGAAGATCGTCGAGCAGAGAGACTGGACGTAAGCCGATCTCTGCGCAAGTTCACCGGCCGAATACTGTTTGAAGAAGGTCGGCGAAAGACTCATCATACGGTTCATGACAGCCGCCTGAACGGCAATATTCTGCTTGATCCCTATCCGCGCGTTGATAAGATTCTGATACACTCCGAAAAGGAGACTGCATATCGAGAAACAAACCATAAATACGGCGAGGGAGACGAGGACCTGCAGACTGCCGGATTCGAGAACGTCGCTGAACAGCCATTTGGTGAACAAAGGCGAAAGCAGACCGAGAGCGGCGGATAGTCCCATAAGAGCGAAGTAAAGGACGATGTCCGATACGCTCATCTGCGCAAGCATGAACTTGATAAGGTCGGAGACGTGAAGCGCTTTCAGCGGGAGCGGCTCGTAGAAGCAGAGCGCTTCCCTGTCTATCATGCCCTCGTTTCTTCTGTTTATCCTTATATGCTTGCCGTTCTTGATATCGACGAGACGGTAGCCCGAAAGCTTATCGGGAAGCAGAGCGACGGCGGAGCCGTCCTCTTTGAGCGTGCCGATCATTGCGCCTACGGCGTTTTTATACCACCCTTTTTCAAGGAGAACGGTACGGTTCTTGATCCCGAAGGGACGCATACGGTATTCTATCTGTTCATCCACCGTCTTGAACTGAGGAAGATCCTCTTCCTTCGGCTTGCGGTGATAATATTTGAGTATTTCCTCGATCGCGGAGCCCGCGATCTCGTTCTGATTGAGGGCGTCGTGCAGACGTTTTCCCATGACCGCACCGGCAATGGAATCTATGGCGTCCTCAAAATCGGCGTTATCCGATTGCTCGCGTGAACGCAGTTGTTCTTCAAACCAACTCATTTGCAGACACCTCCTTTACTCGGCTGTGACGAGGTCACGGTACATCTCGCACTTTTCCATAAGCTCGTTATGCGTGCCTCTGTCAACGATCTCACCGTGATTCATCACTATGATCTCATCGCACGAACGGATAGTGGAAAGTCTGTGTGCGATAACGATGGTGGTAATTCCTCTGCTGCGGACTGCCTTGACGAGCTCGTATTCCGTCTTCGCGTCAAGTGCGCTCGTCGCCTCGTCGAGAAT
>JAGHTD010000106.1 GCA_018065475.1 Candidatus Colimorpha enterica | reverse complement strand
GCCCCTCGGCATTATCGATCCGGAAAGGCTGTCCCGAAGAGACAAAAAACAGATTGCCGCGCGTGATTCGCCGGATCTCTCCGTCGAGAGTCAGTGTGCCGCTGCCCTCCGCAACAAGGATCAGCATCTCTCCCTGTGCCAAGAACTCGCGTCCCTCAGGCGAGATCTGACTTTCATAAATAAATTGTGTCGCGTTAAGATCATTTCCGCGTCCTTCCGGAACAAATTTGCAAATGTTCCGATGTTGAGTAATCATATACCATCCTCCGTTGCGCTTTTTTGGGGGAACGCCTCGGCAGGGCAGACGACGCCGTATGAGGTTCCTGCGATCATTCTATCACATTTCTTAAAAAAATGCAACCTTTTTCCATAATCAGCAAGAAAATTTCTATTTTCTTTTTCGTTTTGATATGGTATACTATTCCCAAAGATCGCCGCCGATTCCGTGCGGCTTTGAAAAAAGAAAGTGAGAGTATGATGATGAAATCGATCAGAATCGGTATTTTCGGTCTGTCACGCGGATATGACAACGTAGACAGCATCCTTTTGAACAACGCGGAAATCGTTGCCGGCTGCGACCAAAGCGAGGTACTCCGTGAACGCATGAAGCAAAAACTCCCCAATATCGCGCTCTATGATTCGTTTGACGAATTTCTGAACCACGACATGGATGCGGTCTATCTTGCAAACAACTTTGCCGAGCACACGAAATTTGCCGTTCGGGCGCTGGAAAAGAACATCCACGTCATTTCGGAATGCACCGCCAGCGGAACCCTTGCGGAATGTGTAGAACTCACCCGTGCCGCCGAAAAAAGCCGTGCGATCTATATGCTCGCGGAAAACTATCCCTATATGCTTTTCAATCTGGAAATGCAGAAGGTTTACAAAAGCGGAAAACTCGGAAAAGTACTCTTTGCGGAAGGAGAATACAACCATCCCGTCGGTCCGGATGATACGTACTTTATCCGCCGCTATGAGGGACATGAAAAGCATTGGCGCTTCTATGTGCCCGCCACCTACTACATTACGCACTCGCTCGGTCCCCTGATGTGCGCAACGCATTCCAATCCCATCCGAGTAACGGCAATGCCGATTTATTTCCCGAGGGATGACCGCTACGCTACCGCCTCCTACGTTGGCGATAACAGCGCGATCATCACCTGCCTCAACGATGACAATTCGGTGTTCCGTGTGACCGGATGCGCGCATTTCGGCGGGCATGAAAACTCCTATCGCCTTGCCTGCGAGAATGGACAGATCGAAAACGTGCGCGGAGATGACAAAGTGATGCTCCGTTACGATCCGTGGACTACCCCGATCGGAGAGGAGCAGCGGCAATTCTATCACCCCGCGGAAGACGTGGATGACGCCGTGCGCGCAAAGAAGACCGGTCACGCCGGTGGGGATTACTATATGTTCAAGGACTTTTTCCAATCCATTCGGGAAGGAACGCAACCCTGCCTCGACGCATACGTTGCCACACGGATGTCCGCCGTTGCCATTCTCGCGCACCGGAGTCTTATGCAGTACGGTGTTCCCTACGACGTTCCGGATTTTCGGAAAGAGGAAGATCGCGTTAAATACGAAAACGACAGAGAAACACCGTTCTGGGGCAATGACGGAAGCGCTCCGACGATCCCCTGCTGCTCTCATCCCGAATTCCGCCCGAGCGAGGAAAATCTCCGGAAATACCGCGAAGTCTTTGCTCCGGAAGCGAAATGAGCCTTTCGGTTTTGTAAAAAAAGATCGGAGTTTGTTCTTTGAGGTTATTGATTCCGATTTCGGTCGTCCTTTTTCTCACCGGATAGCATCGGTTACCGTTTGATCCGGATCGTTTTTCCGGGAGGGCGGTCGGTCTTGCGGCTGTTTCAGTTTTGCTTCAGTCTCGTCGTTAAGAAGGGCGTATATCGACCGCCTCCGCGCCGGGCTCCCTCTCGGCTCGGGAAAGGGAATACTGTTAGTATGATAATAAAAAACCGACCGTAACGCTGACTGCGCGCGGTCGGTTTTGTCTGTAATTATCCTCGCTGCGGCCGAGGTGAAAGAACGTGATTTTTTATCTGATGTTCTTATACATAGGGCCGTATGCGGCGCAGGCACGGTAATCCTGCCCCTCTTTGTCCATGCCGAACATATTCCAGGCGGCGGGACGGAAAATCTTTTCCTCGGGTACGTTGTGCATACTTACGGGTATGCGGAGCATCGAGCAGAGCGTAATGATGTCTGCGCCGATGTGACCGTAAGAGATCGCGCCGTGGTTTGCGCCCCAGTTGTTCATAACGTCATACGCGGTCTTGAAAGGACTTCCTTCCTTGCCGTCACAGCGCGGAGCGAACCAGGTGCAGGGCCATGTGGGATTGGTGCGCTCCATAAGAGCGTCCGATACGTCGTCGGGAAGATTGACGGTCCAGCCCTCGGCGATCTGAAGCACCGGTCCGAGACCCTTGACAAGGTTAAGTCTTATCATCGTAACGGGCATTTCGGCTCTTGTCGTGAAGTGTGACGAGAAGCCGCCGCCGCGGAAGTTATCAAAGCCGGCTTCGCACCAGACCGTTGCGTCGGTCATCTTTTTGATGTCATCCTCGGTCGCGTCCCACCACTGCTTCATGACGTGGTTGCCTGCCTCATCGGTACATTCACCGCAGGCATCAAGACAAGCCGCACCGGAGTTGAGGAGATGAATTATTCCGCCGTTTTCCTTTGCCTTTCCTTCAAGGTCGTAGCCCGTCACGCGTTTTGTAGCTTCCGGTGACCAGAAGGTACGCACGTCGGCAAAGATCTGCGCACGGTTTGTAAGAAGCTTCATGAACAGCATTCCGATGCCGTTGAGAACGTCGTTTTCGGTTGCGAGAATGATCGGCTCTTTCTTGCCCTCAAAGTCGAATGACGAGTTGAGTACAGCCTCGGGATAGTCACAGTTCGGCCAGTGGTCAGTCCACTGTCTCTGACCCTGGAAGCCGGCGGCAATGGCGTTGTGACCGACCTTTTCCTCTTCAAATCCTGCGGGCAGATCGGGGTTGCCTTTTATGAGGTCCTTGATTATGCAGTACATTTTGATCGTGAATTCCCACTGCCTGTCCTTTTCCTCGCGGTTGAACCTGATCCTTCTCTCTTCACCGAGAAACTCTACCGATTCCGGGTTGTCGTCACGGCCCTCTTTGCAGTGAGCTTTTGTCCACGCAAGTGCCTTTTCGTAATCTTCTTTGATATAGATTCCCTCTTCCATACGGCGGAGTATCTCGACCTCGTCAACCGATTCGACACGGAGTCCGAGGTATTCCTCCATAAATGCGTGGTCGATTATCGAGCCGCCGATACCCATGCACTGAGAGCCGATCTGCAGGTATGATTTGCCTCTCATGGAAGCCGCGGCAACTGCCGCACGCGCAAAGCGGAGCAGCTTCTCCTTAACGTCATCGGGAATATCCGAAACCTGATCTACGTCCTGTACCTCGTGACCGTAAATGCCGAATGCGGGAAGCCCCTTCTGTGCGTGCGTTGCAAGAACGGAAGCAAGATAAACAGCTCCGGGACGTTCCGTTCCGTTGAATCCCCATACGCCCTTTATCGTCATGGGATCCATATCCATCGTTTCTGCGCCGTAGCACCAGCACGGTGTGACGGTGAGCGTGATGTCAACACCTTCCTTGCGGAACTTTTCCGCGCAGGCGGCGGATTCGGGCACACGGCCGATGGTCGTGTCGGCAATGATGACTTTTACCTGTGTTCCGTCGGAATAACGGAGGTTATTTTCAAAAAGTTCTTTTGCGGCTTTCGCCATTCCCATCGTCTGATCTTCAAGACTTTCACGCTGTCTCATCGGCCCGCGACGCCCGTCGATTACGGGACGGATACCTATTACGGGATACGACATATTTCTGTTTCCTCCAGAATGATAATTATAGCGCGCGGACACACCGCGCCGTTCGGTTTGATTATATCATAAATCAAACGGTAAATCAATGTTTTTTGAAGAAGATTACCGGAAAAAAACAAAAAACCGACCGTAACGCTGACTGCGCGCGGTCGGTTTTGTCATTTATTTTGCTTCTTTGCCTGCGAGGAAGACGCGGTTTACTTTCAGATCGTCTCCGAAGAGCACGAGATCGGCGTCGGCACCTGCGGTGAGGACGCCTTTTCCGTCAAGCTTCATAATGCGGGCGGGCGTTTCGGTTATCATCTTCACAACCGATGCGAGAGGCAGGCGGTAGTGGTTGACGCCCCGTTCAAGGAGCATTGCGCAGGTAGCTATGCTTCCGGCAAAGGAGGAACGGTCGGGCAGCTTTGCCACGCCGTCTTCGAGAATCACTCTGTTTTCGGGACATATTTCGCCGAGATAGCTCTCCTTTACGTCTGTCCCTGCGGGACGGAGCGCGTCGGTGACGAGAGCGACATTGTCGGTGCCCTTTATCTTGACCGCGAGCTGAAGCGCCTCGACCGCGGCGTGATGACCGTCGGCTATAAGCTCGACCGTCACGCTGTCGTCAAGGTAAGCGGCCTCGATCACTCCCGCACGCACTACCTGGTTTATCTTGCGTACCGTGGGCGTTGCGCTGTAAAGGTGGGTGATGTGAGAGAAACCGTTTCCGAAAGCGTCGAGAGCGACGTCGGCGGTCGCGTCGCTGTGTCCGAGGGAGAGAAGAACTCCCGCCTCTTTCATGGCTTCTGCGAACTCCTTCATGCCGTCAAGCTCGGGAGCGGCGGTGACACGCTTAATAAGCCCTTCTCCTGCCGCGAGCAGACGCTCCGTCTCCTCCTTTGTGGGGGAATGGAGCAGCGCCTCGTTGTGAGCGCCCTTCTGCTTAGGTGAAAGGAAGGGACCTTCGAGGTGCAGTCCGGCGAAGTTGGGACATTCGGGGAGCGCCGCTTTGTATGCGGCGACAGTCGAAATGATCTTCTCAAATGGGGACGTGACCATGGTCGGGAGCATTGTGGTGGTGCCGGTGAGAAGATGAGTGCGCGACATACCTTTCAGCGCTTCGACGGTGCCGTCCATAAGGTCGTAGCCGCCGCCTCCGTGAACGTGGATATCGACAAATCCGGCGGACAGGTACTGCCCTCCGGCGTCGATCACTTCCGCGCCATCGGTTTCGGTAACGCTGCCTACGGCGGCGATCTTCCCGTTTATTGCGAGAAGATCACCGGAGAAGATCTTTTCGCCCGATATTATCCGGGCGTTTCTTATAAGAAGCTTATCCATTATTTGTTGTAAACTCTGATCTCGGGAACGGGACATTCAAGTGCTACGCGGGAAGCGTAGATCATTGCGTCGGGATGGTTCTGGAAAAGAGAGCAGGGAACGTGGCAGTCAACGGGACCGTGGAGGATACGGCGGAGTGCGCCTGCGTTCCAGTCACGAGGCATGCACATTCTGACCTTCTTTGCCTGGAACATCTCCTTCATTCCAATCGTGATACAGTACTGGGGGATCGCCTCGATGTTGCCGCCCGCGTTCATGAAAGCGTTGATCGTGCGGGTCTCGCGGCTGACCTCGAGAATACGGGTCTGACGGTTGAGAAACTCCTCGTTGGTGCACGCCTCGCCTGCCTTCGGGGGCTCATTGAAGGCGTAGCGACCGTTGATCCCGACACCGCCGAATACCATATCGAGCTTGCCGAACTTCTTGATGAGCTCAAGGGGCTTGTCGAGGTTGTCGGGGTCGGGGAAATATCTGTTCTCGGGTCTGACGTTGAGCTCGTCGTCGATCTGGCTGTAGAAAATGCGCTGCATACCGCCGCGGAATGAAAGCGGGCTGTCTGCGGGGATATACTTCATATCGTTGCCGATGTACTCGTCCATGTTGATGAACGTGCAGTTTTTAAGACTGATACGGTACTTGTTTACGAAATATACCATGCGGGCGTAGGGTCCGAGAGGGCCGTAGGGAACGACCATAAGCGTGGGCTCGCCCTTTTTGTTGTTTTCCTCGATGGTTTCAAGGACCTCGATGGCGACCTTCCAGTACATATCGACCTCGTGGTCGCAGACGTTGAGCTTGATGCTGCTGCCTTTGCCGAGGTCTTCGGGTTTGATAAGATTGATGTCCATATTATACTCCTTTTTCCGTTTGCACGGATCTTAAAATAATTTCACAAAAGTTTTCGGCGGTCGTGACAATCCCGTAGTCGGCTCCGTCGAATATCGGAGCGTTTCTGTCGGGATTGACCGCTATCACGGTCTCGGCAGTGCGGCAGCCCGCCATGTGGTGAACTGCGCCGGAAATGCCGACGGCGACGTATATCCTCGGTGTTACGGTACGTCCCGTAAGACCCACCTGGGCAGAATACGGGAACAGCCCCGCGTCAACGGCGGCACGGCTTGCCGTGACCACCGCACCGAGCTTATCGGCGAGTTTTTTTACTTCTCCGAGGCAGTGTTTCGTTCCCGTTCCGCAGGAGAGGATGACGGGGGAGGAAGATTCCTCTGCCGTCCGCATCGTCGCAAGGGCGGGGGATCTTAAACTGATAATAGTGGCTATAACGTCGCCCGCGAAGGCGGGACGGGTTATCATCAGGGTGCCGCCCGAGACGTCAAGACCTATCGCGTCGGCGCAAAGCCCCGTTTCAAGGAGCACCGCGAGCTCTGCGGCGGTCTCTTTAGCGGCTGGAGTGCTGTCAAACAGCATAGCCGACGGCTTTTTCTCTTCGATAAGAGCTTTCAGCTCACGGGCGGGAAGAAGATCGGTCACGATCACCTCGTCCGCTATGCTTTTTGCTTCATCTGCGACAAGATCTCCGACCGCAAAGACGAGCGAAAGCTTTTCTCCCGCTGCCTTTTCCTTTTCGACTGTTTTTCGTGGGGAGGCGAGGAGCTTTCCGACGACGTCGGAAAAATCCTCGGGACTTATGAACCGGCAATGCCTTCTCTCGGGTATGCCTGCTCTGCTTGAAACGACGCGCGTCGGCGAGCCGGCAACACCGCATCGGGAAATATCGAGCGACAGATCGGAAGCGTTCAGCGTTTTTACCTGACCGGGCACCGAGAATATCCCCGGAGCTCGAAGCCGGAAAATGCGTTCAAAGATGAGGACTGCGGGAGAGGGGACGGCTTTCATACAACCGGAGCGGTCGGTGACCGTCAGCCCTTCTTTTTCTGAAGAAAGCCCCATTATCCCCGAAAAAGCGGGAATACCGAGGCGCGCGGCAATGCCGACGCCAACCTGTCCCGTATCTCCGACGAGCGTTTTGCGCCCGCAGAAGATATAGTCGGGTGAGAGCTTCTTCAAAGCTTCCGACAGGATGTAGCCCGTCGCAAGCGTGTCGGAGCCGATGAAGGCGGGATCGGAAAGGAGATACGCCTCCTTCACTCCGAGCCGTGTCAGCCGCAGAAGACTGTCCGACGCCGAGGCGGGTGCCATTGAGACCACCGAAACCTCTGCTCCCGGAACGTTCAGCGCGGCTTCAAGCGCGACCTCGTCAAACGGACCGACGTCGCCGCCGGGCGTTATTCTTACACAGACGGCTATCTTCATCGTTCTCTGTAAATCGGCGCAAGTGCGTCGTGTATTTGCTTATAGGTTTTGAAAATCTCTGCGTAGCGTTCGGTATTTGCGGGATCGGGGAGCGTGACGCTCTTTTCTCTTACGCATTTTTTCACCGCGTCGGTCGGACTTTCAAACACTCCGACGGCTATTCCCGCGAGCATTGCGGAACCGAGGGATGAATCCGAGCTTTCGGTGGTGACAAGCTCCATTCCGAGCGCGTCGGCGGTGATCTGCCTCCAAAGCTCACCCTTCGCACCTCCGCCGATCAGTACGGCGCGGCGGTTGTAGGGTATTCCGAGCCCATCGAGGTAGAGCTTGCTGTCGAGAAGGGAAAGCGAAACGCCTTCGAGCACCGCCCTCGTGAAGTGCGCCTTGGTATGCGTTGCACGGATGCCGGTGAAGCTTCCACAGAGCATCGGGTCGGCGTAGGGGGTGAGCTCACCGTTCAGATACGGGTGGAAGATAAGCCCTTCACAGCCGATCGGGACAGAGGCGGCGCCTTTGTTGAGCTCGCGGTAATCGCCTCTCATCGACCCGCTTCCGTCGGAACAGAAGGTGTCGCGGTACCAGCGGTATGAAGAAGCGGCGGCTTTCGTCGCCGTTCCGGGGTACCAAAGCCCTTTTTCGATATGGGAATAGGTCACGAGGTGACGGTCCGGGTAGGGCTTTCCGGTGATGACGCAGATACGCCCCGCGGTCGCGAGCTTGACCGTTACGTCGCGTTCTCTGACTGCGCCTGCCGCAAAGACCTCCATTACCGTGTCGGTCGTTCCGCAGATGACGGGCGTGCCTTCGGCAAGCCCGGTGGCTTCCGAGGCGTCAGGTGTTACTTTTCCTACGATATCCTTAGGATCGACTATCGGAGGGAGAACGTCGGCGGAAAGGCCGGAGAGGGAGACGAGATGAGCGTCCCACGCCGTTTTCACGCAGTCGAAAAGCATACTGCCTTCGGCCTCGATGAAATCGGTCTCGTAGCTTCCGGTGAGAAAACGGCGGATGTAATCCTTTTCAAAGAAAATGTGCTTTATCCTGCCGTGGACGTCCGGCTCGTGATTTTTCAGCCACAGAAGCTGAGGAAGTGTCCATATAGTATCGGGGCGGTGGAAGGTCTTTTGAAATATCTCACCGCCGTATTCGGCGTCGAGATATTTTGCCTCCGCTCTGCTTCTTGCGTCGGTCCAATGGATCGCCGGGCGCAGAGGAACGAAGTTCTCATCGCACAGCACGGCGGTATGGGTGGCGGAATCAACAGCCACGGCAAGGATGTCGGAGGGCGACACGCCGCTTTCGGCGAAAAGCTCCTTCGTACTGCGGCAGAGCACGTCTATCCAATCCGCCGGGGACTGCTCCGAGGCGTCGGGCGTCGGGTGATGTGTTGGATATTCGGCGGAGGTCTCGCAGACTATGACACCGTCCTCGCGGAGGAGCGTCGCCTTTGACGCACCGCCGCCGAAATCGATACCGAGTAAGTATTTCATCAGTTCCAATCGTGATCGGGGTCATTGCTCCGGTTGAAGCCCTGATAATCGCCTGCCATCAGCCAGAGGAAATAGGTCTTGTATTTGGGAGCCGAAACGGTGGTGTGATAGCCGAAAGGCATCTCTACCAGCTCGTCGTTCTTCACACGGTAGGATTCGTCCATGCTTCCGTCGGCGGTGTAGAGGCACTGGATGGCGAAGCCCTGCTCGGGCTCAAAGAGGAAGTAGTAGATCTCCTCCGCTATGCACTCTTTCGGCATATTGTCCTCGTCGTGCTTGTGAGGGGGGAAGCCCGCCCAGTTGCCTTCGGTGGTATATGCTTCGCCGATCGTAAGGATCTTTGCGTTGGTGCGGCCGTCAACGATGAAGCTCGTTTCGCGCTCGTAAGGCACCTTGCCGAGCAGTTTGAGCTCGGTGTGATCCTCTTTCAGAAGCTGCGGCTCCGTCTTTTCGGTGAGAGGAGTTGCGCAGACTGCGATCTTCAGATGATCGAGCGCCTTGAAGGTCAGAGCCATGTCGCGGGGCATATAAACGCACTCCGCGCGTCTGTTCTCAAATACGCTCTTGCGGTTGCCGACGTTCTTCCACTCGGTATTGCCGAAGGTCACGTCGCAATGTCCTTCAAGCAGGATGAATGCGGTCTCCTTGTCTCCGGTGTTAAAATCCTGCGTCTCGCCTGCGTCAAGCTCGATGATACCGAACTCGAGCTTTTTGAGCGAGCATTTGCCGATCTCGCAGATCGGAGTGTATCCCTTTGCGGGGTGATAGGTTTTCTTATAAGTCATATCCGTTCTCCTTCATGTATTTTTTTACTGTTTCAAAATCGGGGACGCTGTCCCTTGCGCCAGTGCCGTTGCATTTGAGCGCCGAAACGGCACTTGCGAAGTGACAGCATTTTATGTGATCGTAACCTTTGACGAGACCAGCGGCGAACGCGCCGTGGAAAACGTCTCCCGCGCCGTTGGAGTCAACGACCTCGGCGGGGTAAATCGGGTAGGGCGTCATTTCTTTGCCGTCGTAGCAGAGCCCTCCGCGCTTGCCGTCGGTGACGACGACTACGGATGGACGGTAGGTCTCCATAAGCGAGACCGCCGCCTCGGCGATACTGCCTTTCCCGGTGTGTCCCATGGCGAACTCCGCCGACGGGATCATAACGTCGGTGAGGGCGAGGAGCTTTTCAACGCCTTCGTACAGTCCGCCGCAGTCGTAGAGCACGACGGTCCCCGACTCTTTGGCGACTTTTGCGGCCTCGACAGCCGCGTCAAGCTCGTTTCCGTCAACCATAAGCACCTTTGCGGAGCGTACGGCTTCCTTATCAGCGTCCAAAAGGACGAGGGAAGGGAGGTCTCCCTTATCGAAAACGCAGGTGCGTGTCTTCGCTTCCGACGAGAGCCATACCGACGAGGTGAAAGAACGGTATCCGTTTTTCACATATACGCAGTCGGTGTTCACGCCGAAACGGGAAAAGTCGGAAAGAAGGAACTTTCCTCCACCGTCGTCGGCGAGATTGCCGATGAAGCCCGTGCTTATACCGAGCTGTGCAGCCGCGAGGATACCAGTTGCGGCATGCCCTACGCCCGCAGTAAGGTTGGAAAGCGCACGGAGCTTCGTGTCCTCTTTCGGGAAACGGGGCAGGGTGATCAGAGTATCGGCGACGCAGGCGCCTATACCAACGACGTCGGCTTTCATAATACGCCTTTTCCGCCCGCGCCGAGAAGCTCGATCTTCGTTGCGGCGAAGTCACGCACCGACGCGACGGCACCCTTCATGAAGGTATCTATGCCGATAGGGTGCTTGGGATCCTTGATGTCCTCCCCGACCTGATCGAGGAAGGAGTAGCAGAGGTCGGTACCGATGTTCATTTTGCGGACACCTGCGGCGATAGCCGCTCTGACCTGATCGTCGGGAATGCCGGAACCGCCGTGAAGGACGAGTGAAATACCCGTCAGCTTGCGGATCTCCGCTACGCGGTCGATGTCGAGGCAGGGGGGCTTCTTGTAGCGCCCGTGGGCGTTGCCGATAAGCACCGCGAGAGCGGTGACACCCGTTTCCTTTACGAAACGCGCGGCGTCCTCGGGAACGGTCAGCTCGTCCATCGTGTCGTCGTTGACGGTCCCGATGTGACCGAGTTCACCCTCGACTGCCACGCCGACGTGAGCGCAGAGATCGACCATCCTGCGGGTCGTTGCGATGTTTTCCTCAAAGGGCAGAGCGGAGCCGTCGTACATGATTCCGGTCGCTCCCGTGCGGAGAGCGCTGAGCACTTCACGCTCGGATGGACCGTGATCGAGGTGCAGGCAGACCGGGACGGACGCCTTTCTTGCCGCCGTCAGAATGATCGGAGCGAGAAAATCACCAGAGCCCTCGTTGAAAAGACGGGGATAGATCTGCATGATGACCGGGGCGTTTGCCGCCTCTGCGGCATTGAACACGCCCATTACGGTCTCCACGTTATATACGTTGAATG